>NZ_JBHNSQ010000079.1:0-34878 GCF_059085665.1 Actinotignum sp. usb-actsch-213 | reverse complement strand
CGGTTATAGTTGCTCAGCTTGCCCCGGCCACGCCCGGGCTAGGGCGCGGGAGCGAGGCTACCTTAACCGGGGAAAGCCGCATTGATGGCATCCACGGATGCCTTGGCATCGCCGAGCAGCATATCGGTATTCTCATTAAAGAACAGCGGGTTTTGCACCCCGGCATAGCCGGCATTGCCCATGGACCGCTTGAATACGATCACCTTCTTGGCATCCCAGACATGCAGCACCGGCATACCCGCGATAGGCGAACCGGGCTCGGAAGCCGAAGGATTGACCGTGTCATTCGCCCCGATAACCAGCACGACATCGGTATCCGCGAAGGAATCGTTGATATCGTCCATTTCCTCCACGATGTCATAGGGGACTTTCGCTTCGGCCAGCAGCACGTTCATATGCCCGGGCAGGCGCCCTGCTACCGGATGGATAGCGAAACGTACCTCGGTTCCGTTCTCGCGCAGCTTCTTCGTCAGCTCCGCCACCGGATATTGGGCTTGGGCCACGGCCATACCGTAACCGGGAGCAATAATCACCGAGCTGGCGTCCGCGAGCTCTTGGGCCACCTCCGCCGCGGTGGTTTCCGTGTGGCTGCCATAGTCACGCGCCTCTCCGGTAACTGCGCCGTCGGACCCAAAACCGCCCAGGATCACCGAAATGAAAGAACGGTTCATGGCCTTGCACATGATGTAGGAGAGATACGCGCCCGAGGACCCCACCAGCGCTCCGGTGATGATGAGGAGGTCATTGCCGAGGGTGAAGCCAGCCATCGCTGCCGCCCAGCCCGAGTAGGAATTGAGCATTGATACGACGACGGGCATATCACCACCGCCGATCGCGAGCACCATATGTGCCCCGAGCAGCAGCGCAATAATCGTGATGAGGATGAGGGGAATGAGGCCGGCCCCTACCCCGCGGGTCCAGGCGAACCAGATAATAAGCCCCAGGCACGCCAGGATCGCCAGCAAATTGAGAAGATTACGGGCCGGGAGCACCAGCGGCTTGCCGGGAATCTTCCCCGCGAGTTTCAGGTAGGCGCATACCGATCCGGTGAAGGTGATCGCGCCGATGAACACAGCCAAGCCCACTTCGCCCATATGGAAGGCATTTGTGGGGGAGAAATCTTCCCCGGGTTGCTGGAGGAAAGAGTTGTAGCCCACCAGCACCGCTGCCGCGCCCACGAAAGAATGAAGCAGAGCGATGAGTTCGGGCATGCCCGTCATTTCCACGGTGCGGGCCCTCCAAATCCCGATGCCGCCGCCCACCACGAGGGCGAGCACGAGCACCAGCACAACAACAGTGGAAGAAGCCTCCGTGGGGAAAGCGAGAACCACGATAATGGTGGCGACCAGGGCCAACACCATTCCAATGGCGCCCAGAATATTACCTTTCGCGGCGGTTTCCTGTTTGGAAAGCCCGGCCAGAGCGAGAATGAAGAGCAGGGCCGCCACCAGGTAGGCGACAGTTTGCACGCTGAAAGCAACCTTGAGACCACCCAAGTTCGGGGTGGCAAGGGCAAGGACGTCGTTAATAGTAGTGAGCACGGCTTAGCTCCTCTTAAACATAGACAGCATGCGCGCAGTCACCAAGAATCCACCGAAAATATTGATGGAAGCGAGGGTGAGTGCAATAGCGGCAAGGATGGTCACGGCTAGATGTCCCGAACTGAGCTGGAGGATTGCCCCCACCACGATGATTCCGGAAATCGCGTTCGTTACGGACATGAGCGGTGTATGCAGCGCGTGCGTCACCGAGGTGATGACGTAGAAGCCCACCACGCAGGCCAGCATGAAGACGATGAAATGCGAAGTCATGCTCGGCGGGGCCGTGAAGAGAATCCACAGGGCTACCGCCGCTGCCAGCCCGGCCCACAGGTAGCGCAACGGGCTAGGGCGGGACGGTTCAGGGGCGGCCGGCGGTGCGGGAGGCGCTGGAGGCGCAGCCGGCGCGGCCGAGACCTTGATGGGCGGGGGCGGCCAGGCCACCGCTCCCCCGAGGGTGACCAGAATACCGCGCACAATATCATCCTCGGTATCCAGCACCAGCTGGCCGTCCTTACCCGGGGTGGTGAGTTTGAGGAAATTGACGAGGTTCTGCCCGAAAAGCTGCGAGGCTTGGCCGGGCAGGCGTAGGGCAAGATCTTCGTAGCCAATAATCGTGACGCCGTTCTCGGTGTGGACAACTTCTCCCGGGCGAGTACCGGCCACGTTTCCGCCGTTAGCCGCCGCCAAATCAACGATGACGCTGCCGGGTTTCATGGCGGCCACTGCCTCAGAGTCCAAGAGTAGCGGGGCCGGCTTGCCGGGGATGAGCGCCGTCGTAATTACAATATCCGCGGCGGCGGCTTCCCGGGCGTAGACAACCCCGGCGGCATTGGCCTGATCCGCGGTCATTTCGCGGGCGTAACCGTCCGCGGATTCCTGGCGCACCGGGATCTCCACGAATTCGGCACCCATGGACTGGACCTGTTCGGCCACATCGGCACGCACGTCTGTTGCTTTGACGATTGCGCCCATGGAATTGGCGGTGCCGACCGCGGCGAGCCCGGCGACGCCCGCTCCGATAACGTAGACAGTGGCCGGGGGAACTTTACCGGCAGCGGTGACCTGGCCGGTGAAAAGCCGCCCGAAGTGGGAGGCAGCTTCGATCACGGCTCGGTAGCCGGAAATATTGGCCATGGAGGAACGTACGTCCATGGACTGGGCGCGGGAAATACGCGGAATTGCGTCAAGCGCCAGGGCCGTGAGTTCGCGGCGCGAAAGTTCCTCGATAAGTTCGGGCGAGCCGGCCGGGTTCATGCGCGCAATGAGGGTGGCGCCGCGGCTCATGCGGTCAAGGTAGCTGACATCCGGGGCGTCGGTGGCTAAAACGATATCCGCAGCCCAGGCTTCTTGCGCGGAGACGAGGCGTGCCCCCGCGCTTTCGTACTGGCTATCGGGGTAGGACGAGGCCTCCCCCGCCCCTGTTTCCACCACGACCTCGTAGCCCAAAGCGATGAGCTTGGCCACGGTATCGGGGGTGCCCGCCACCAGGGGGTCACCCGGGCGGGTACTTTTAGGTATTCCAACAAGCATAAAGTGCTCCTCAGTACAGCACTGCCGTGCTGCGTTCTGCGTAGGCGGCGCTCCAGATACGCCATTGTCGCGCCGCCGCGGGACATCCCTTATTATTCCACGTTTCCCGAAAGGGCCTGAGCGCGCCGGAAAGGGTGAGACTGCACCAGCGTGAGGCTAGACGAGCTACTACCCCGCGTGCACCGGGCGCTACTGGAGGCACCGCGGCCTACCGACCGCGCCGGATACTACCTACCGCGCCGGGCGCGCCCGATAGCAATAATCGCGTGTTCCACGGCGTACTGCGGATCGCGAGAGGCACCCTTGACCTGTTCATCGGCGAGCGCCACCGCTCGGATGGCTTGCCCCAGCCCGGCATCGCTCCATCCGCGCGCTTCCCGGCGGGCCCGCTGCACCTGCCAGGGCGCCATTTTCAATTCCCGCTGGCTGATTCCCGGGGCCTGGACAATGGCGAGCTGGCGCAGTTTGGCCGCGAGCGCGGCCACGATAGGAACAGGGTTGACCCGGGTGGCGAAGGCGTGGCGGGCCAGCGCTAAAGCTTGGCCGGTGCGCCCGGCCAGGGCCGCGTCCGCGATCTCGAAGGGGGTTGCTTCATTACGCCCGGCGTAGAAATCCCGAATATGGTCTTCGGTGATCATCCCCTCCACGTCGGCAAGCAATTGGGCGGTGGCACTGAGCAGTTCGCGCAGGTCCTGCCCGAGTGCATCAACGAGTGCCCGCACCGCGCCGTCCGTGATTTTGCGCCCGGCGGCCCGCACATCCGCCGTCACCAAACGCGCTTTATCATCATCGCGTTTGATTTTTTCGATGCGGGCTACCTGCCAGCCCCCCGCAGCGATGGCGTCGATGAGTTTTTTGCCGCGAGTGCCTCCCCCGTGTTGGATAATCACGGGGATATCCGCGTTGGGTTGCTGGAGGTAGGCGAGCATCTCCGCGAGGAACGAGTCATTCATGTGTTCGGCGCCGGTGACGATGACGATGCGGTGGTCCCCGAAAAGTGAAGGTGAGGTGTGGAGGGCAAGGGAACCGCGCTCGTAGGACGCGGCGTCCAGACGCACAACCTGCACCTCGGGGTGTGCTTGGCGAGCGAGGCGCACGAGCCGAGCCCAGGCACGCTCGGCCAGCACCGGCTCTGCACCAATGATGAGAATGACCGGTTCTATGCGGAGGGCGTCGTACCCGACCGTGCGTTCTTTGGCTGCCATGGCTCCATTCTCTCATGTCATAACTCACCTGTTGTGCGGCAGGTGGCCGCACCGGTTCCGCGCACTTCGATACCAGCTCACCGTCCGCCCAGGCTATTGCCCCGCAGGTAAGGGTCGGATAGATGCGCGCGCCAGCATAGAGTTCGTAGACGCGCGCGGAGGGGTGCCCGTAACTGTTCTCCCCTACGGATATGAGGGCAATTGCGGGGTCAAGTTCACGTGCGAGGCGCTCGGATTGGTCCGCGCTTCCGTGATGGGCGACGACGGCGATATCGACCGGCCCAACCGCCCCCACGAGGCGTTCCTGGGCCGGGGCAGTCGCATCCCCGAGCACCACAATGCGCTGGGCGGCCTGGGTAGTGCCGCCGGGTAAGCTACTGCCGCTGGCCATGCTAGTGCCGCCGGCCGAGCTGTTATCTCCGGATCGGCGCGGGCTGTCGACACCTTCAGCGTCGAGGAGGACCACGAGGGAATCAGCATTAGCTTCCTCGGGAATGCTACGTGCGCCGGGCTGCGGGCTGAGAATCCGGGCGATGGGAACATCCTCTACCCGTAGGGTTGTTCCTGCAGCTACCACGCTGACCGGAATCGAGTGGGAATCGAGTAGCGCGAGTGCGGTACGGGACTGGGGCTTCGGGGCGGAATTTGGTGATATCCATACCGCGCTGATCGTGGTGGATTTGAGAACGTCACGTAATCCTTCCACGTGATCGGAGTGGAAATGGGAGAGGATGAGCAGATCAAGATGACTCACCTGAGCATCGCGCAAGCAGCGGGCAGCGGCCGGAGTACGAGGCCCAACATCGATCATCATTGTGTATCCGCGCACCCGGTAGAGGAAAGCCGATCCCTGACCCACATCGCATTGCACCGCCGTCCAGTTGGGAGGAATCGCGGCGCTCCCGGGCCATCGTGATAGCCCGAGGGCCGCGAGTGCGGCGAGAAGAATAAGAACTGCGCTCAGGCGAGGCACCACCAGGAGCGCGAGAACAGCACATATGTGACCGATTCCGGCAAGGAGGAGGGGAATTCCTGATCCGGGTAGAGAGGCAAGCAGGCGGGCTACCTGGTCAATCCACCACGTGGAGAGAGCGGCACAGGAGATGGCGAATCCAGCGAGCATCGGGAATAGCGGGGCGGTGAGCGCACTGACAAGTCCGAAAATGGTGAGCGGTGCGACCACGGGTGCCACGAGGGCATTGGCCGGGACCGCCCATAGCGACCCGGCTTCGGTAAAGAGGAGAAGCACGGGTAGGCAGGAAAGTTGGGCTACCAAAGGAATGGCGATGACCCGGGAGAGGGTGGCTGGGAAGAACCTGGTGAGGTATTCGGTGAGCCGGTATCCCCCGCAGATAATTCCGAGGGTGGCACTGGTGGAGAGCAGGAACCCGTAGCCGGTTGCGAGCCAGGGATCCATGAGGGCAGCGGCAATGCTCGCGCAGCTTAGCGCATTGATGGCTTGGCTCCGACGGTTCATTCCGAGCGCTGCCAGAACCACCAGCCCCATGAGTGCCGCGCGGATAACCGAGGGTGCGGGTCCCACCAGAATCACCAGTCCGCCTACACCAAGCGCTCCGGCGAGTGCGGTGCGTAGGGGCCGGGCCCGGCCGACCGCCATAATAATGATGCCGAGGACAAGGGAGACATGAGCCCCGGATACCGCAATGAGGTGGGTGAGGGCGGTTGTGCGCATGGCTTCTTCGAGTTCTGGGGAGACCCGGGTATCGTCGCCTAACGCTACCCCGGGGATGAGGCCGCGGGCGTGCTCAGGGCGTGCGGATAGCAGTGCGGCGAGCGCGGTATCGATGCGGTGGACGACGCGCGCGCTGAGTGCGCCACTTCCGCTTAGCTGGAGTGCGGGCCCGGACCAGCGGGCGCTTTCACGCCGCCCGTCCACCGCGGTGAGGCGGCCGCGGCCCATCACGTGTTGGCCGGCTAGTGCGGTGCAGGGAAGCTCTGCGCGGATGCGCGCACGCGAGCCCGCTTTGAGCTGCATCCCGTTCGGGCCCGCGGTGGTGATCATATTAGGACGCAGAAGCGCCGTGCATTTTCCTGCTCCCCACGGTGTGCTGGAGGGTTCCGGGCGGGTCGCGATAGCGGCTTCCAATTCCACGCTTGTGTTGACCACTGGGATATGTGCCGCGGATAGGGCGAGCAGCCCGGCGATGCTGGCAGCACTTCCTGTGCAGGCCACCGCGAGGATGCTCAACACCACCCCGTTTGCTTTCCCGCGCAGCTGCGGATGGGAGCGGGCGCGGCCGGCTACCGCCCAAGCTGCCGTGAGACACAGGCCAGCACCGAGAAATGCGAGATGCTCGTACCCATGCAGCGCCGCCCATGCCCCACCCAGGGCGGCACCGGCCGACGGCAGCAGGCGCATATCTTGACCGTGGCCCGCGTTCACGGATGCCGAGCCGCGCTGAATGCTACGAGTACGGGCACGAGTAGGGGTGCGGGTGCTGATACCGGTCATACGGTCACCAAGGCGGACAGCTTAGTGAATTTAGCTGGCCCAATACCGGGAACCTCGAGGAGATCCTCCGGGGAGGTGAAAGGACCGTTGTTTTCCCTCCAGCTGAGGATATCCCGGGCGGTGGCCGGGCCCACCCCAGGTAGGGTCTCTAAGTCACTGGCCGAGGCAGTATTGAGGTTAATGAGGGCACCGGAATTGCTTTTCGCGGATCCCCCACCCCCTCCACCGCCACCGCCCACTCCTCCAGCGCCGCCATTCTTTCCACCGCTACTGCCACCGCTCCCACCCGGGCTTGTGCTGCCACCCGATCCGGAAAGTGCTCGCGGTGCTTCACCGGGTGCGGGTATGTGGATGTGAGAGCCATCCGCCACGGGTTCGGCTAGATTGACCACGGCGCCGTCCGCATTCGGGGTGAGCCCGCCGGCTAATTCCACCAGGTCGTTAACCCGAGCTCCACCGGGAGCGCTATATACACCCGGGGTGACCACCTCACCAGAAATATAGGCGACGATGGTTGCGGGACCGGATTCTCCCGCGGTAGGGCTAACCGGCCCAGTTGTGCTGCCCACCACCCCACCTTGAGAAGGACCCGGCGAAGCCTGCGGATCGGAAGAAACCGCAGCCGGATCTTCCATGTTGGCAACCGAACTGGCCACACTGTTCCCCGGTGGCACCGCTGCGGGGCTGGCGGAAGTGGGACCACCTCCACGCCCGAGCCAGGCCAGCGCCCCAAGAATGAGGAGCCCGCCCAGCAGGGCAATAGCGAAGGCACCCAGTGCTCGAGGAGACCAGCGCCACCGTGATGCTTGCGCGGGGGTGGTGAGCACGGCGATATCTTCACCGGTACCAGCCCCAAGGGCAAGATCCGCGAAATCCCGTACCGCACTGTGGCCCTGCGGCCCACCCGCACTCGCCTCCATACCTGCCTCCGGTACCGGATCGGGATGGGGCAGGCTGAGGCGCGGGGCGGGGCGAGGTAATAAAGTAGTCATGGCCCCATCATGCTCACGCTCGCGCCCTCACGCCGGCACCGCCGCCCGCTTGGGGATAACACTGAAGTTTGACCAGCTGTGGATAGGTACCGCCACCGCCGCTCTACAATATGGGTATGAACGACGCCGATATTGCCCGCTTGCGCGCCGAAGCGGCCGAAGCCGCTGCCAAAGCTGCCCGCGCGGAAGCCGAACTCGCCCAGGCTCGCCTCGATGCCGCCCTCGCCGCCCAAACGTCACTCGCTTCAGAAGCCTCAACTGCCACCGACACTGCCACTGACACTCCACCCGCCACCGCAGCAGAGAAGCGCCCACCCGTGCAGCCGGCGGCGTCGTCGCCGGAGGACTTCCCGGAACAATCCCCGGAACCCAACAATGACGATTACGCGAGCGAGGTGGCTCGCAGCTACCAGATATCCGGACCGGCTCTCACCCTGGGCGCCTACCTGGACCCGGCCGGGAATCCGCGGCCCGATGTTCTGGTGCGGCTGCCTTTCGCGAGTTTCAACAGGCACGGCCTGGTATGCGGGGCAACCGGCACCGGGAAAACTCGTACCCTCCAGCTACTCGCCGAACAGCTAAGCGCGGCAGGCGTGGCCGTGTTCCTTACCGATATTAAGGGCGATCTTTCCGGATTATGCGAAGCAGGCACGGCATCCGATAAGCTCACAGCGCGCACCCGGGCTTTGGGGCAGGAGTGGGCGGGCGCCTCGTTCCCGCTGCATCTGTATTCCCTCACCGAAACAACCGGGGTGCCGCTGCGCTCCACGGTAGAAGATTTTGGTGCGTTGCTCCTGGCCCGGGCCCTCAAACTGAACGACACCCAGGAATCGGCGCTGGCCTTGGTTTTCGCGTGGGCGGAGAAAGAGAATCTGCGCCTGTACTCCCTTGAGGACCTGCGCGAGGTACTCCATTATTTGACCACGGATGGGAAGGCGGAGCTCTCCGGTATTGGCGGGGTATCTACCGCGACCGCCGGGGTGATTTTGCGCGAAGTATCTGCCCTGGCTGCGCAGGGTGGGGATATGTTCTTCCAGCGTCCCTCCTTTAGTCCGAGCGAACTCATTGCCCACGAAGATGAGCACGGTGTTATTTCCGCCCTGGAGCTTCCCGACGTGCGCGATATGCCCGAACTTTTCTCCACTTTCACCATGTGGGTGCTCAGCCGGCTCTTTTCCGACCTGCCCGAGGTAGGAGATACTCCCCTGCCCCGCCTGGTGTTCTTCTTCGACGAAGCGCATCTGCTGTTCTCGGGTGCGTCCCGGAATTTCGTGGACGAGGTTACCCGCGTGGTACGCCTCATCCGTTCGAAAGGCGTGGGGGTTTTCTTCGTAACTCAAACCCCGCAGGATATTCCGGAATCGGTACTCGCACAGCTGGGTACCCGCATACACCACGCCCTGCGCGCCCACACCCCCAAGGATGTCAAGGTTCTCAAGGAAACAGCGAAAACTTTCCCCTTCTCGCCCCTCGATATTGCGGCCGTACTGCCCGCGTTAGGGACCGGTGAAGCTCTGGTCACGGGTTTGGGCGACGACGGCGCCCCTACGGCAGTGGCCCCGACCCGGCTGTGGGCGCCGCGATCCGTCATGGGCCCAGCCACACCGGCAGTGCTGAGCACCGCCCTCGGCACAACACCCCGGCCTACTCTTCTTTCCGGGGAGGCAACGAGCGAGGGCGCGGCGCGTGGGGTTGCCGAGCGGCGCGCGCAACTGGAAGCTGCCGCGGTGGCCGCTAAAGAAGCTGAAGAACAGCGGCGGGCCGAGGAGGCCGCAGCGAAGAAAGCCGCCCGCGAGGCGGAGAAAAAGCTGGCGGCCGCCGAGCGTGAAGCCGAGCGGGCCGCCCAGCAGGCTCAGCGGAATGCCGAAAAGGCTGCCGAACGCCAGGCCCGGCGCCGCGATGCGGCCATCGATTCGGTGGTGCGCAGCGCCGGGAGGTCGCTCGGCCGCTCGATTATTAATTCGATTTTCGGACGACGGCGCTAGCGCCGGCTCCTCCTACTTGCGCGCGTACGAAGCGGACGTAGCCGGATAGCTCATAGTGACGGTGAGGCTGCGGGACTGGCCCGGGGCTAATGCCACGCGTCCCACTTGATCCGACCGATTAAAAGCATTGGGGAGGGCGGAAGCCGGGGCCACCAGGAGTGCTTCCCGGGCCCCGCGTTCCAGCGTATCCCCGGTCCATAGCCGCACATAGGGTGCCTCGCTCGGTTCCTGGGCGAGGATAATATCGCGTTCGCGGGCCGGATCGGTGAGGACGGTTGCCACGATGCCGTCGCTGGTGGGGACCAGCGAGGTGAAGGTGGAGTCGATACGGCTAGCTCCGAGCACCGGCCACTCGACCGGAGTGCTCACCCCGGTGAGTGCGGCATCTCCGGGAGCCGGAATCCCCTGGGCATCGGCCGCGATCTTGGTGCGAGCGCTGACCGTTGCCGACATTTTTGAAATGGAGGCGAGCTGCGGGAAACGCAAGTAACCGTTCCACGCCACCGCCACCGGGGCGCAGCTCTCACCCAGGTTCGTCACTTCCACGCTGACGGACAGATTATGGGTTCCCGCGCTGGAATCTCCCAGCGCGTAGACCACTTGAATTCCCACGGGCCAGGGGTACCCCGCGACCGCGGGAAGCTCCGCGCGCAAAATAAGCGCATCTGCGGAGCGTTCCCGCCGGAATTCACACGTGTGAACCCGTTGGCACCGACCGGTGGTATCAGCCTCCAGGTGGTAGCTCTGCCCGTCCCAGGTGTAGCACCCGCCGGCGAGGGGCCCCACCCAGGGAGCTTCGATGAGCCCACGTCCACCGGCTGCCTCCTCTAATTCGGCGGCACTGCGGTAGCCGGAGAACACCTCACCGTCAGGATCCCAGGAGAGGAGAGTAGCCCCGCGCGCAGCTACGAGGGCGCTGGCTCCGCCAGGTGCGCTGAGAAGCCACGCCGGGTTACCGTCAAAGTCGTGCGCCGTGATTCGCATACGTGCCACGATATTCCTCCTTAATCCCGCGGGTTCCTCCCCTTGGATGAGTGCCTGAGATCCGGGCGATGAGCCTGGCGCCGCGCCCGGACCACCTCAGCGCTCGATAGTTGACTGCGTTCCGTTTTAGGGAACGATATTGATGAGTCCGGGGGCGCGCACAATAATTTTGCGCGGTTCGCCGTCCAGGAAGGCCTGCACCCGTTCTTCGGCCAGGGCTCGGGCAGTTAGATCCGCATCGGAAATATCCTGGGGGACCTCCAGGCGGGCCCGGACTTTACCTTTAACCTGCACCACGCAGGTGACGGTGTCATCCACGAGGAGCGATGTGTCGCTGACCTGCGGGAAACTAGCGCGTGCCACCAGGCCCGGCTGCTCCAAACGTGCCCAGAGTTCTTCGGCAATATGGGGTGCGACCGGGGCCACCATGGCCACGATAGCGCAGGCAGCTTCCCGCGGCACCGCTTCCAGCCCGGTGAGGTGGTTATTGAGCACGATGAGCTTCGAGATCGCGGTATTGATACGCATATGGTCGTAATCATCCGCAACTCCCGCGATGGTGCGGGCTAGGAGCTTGGCGGTTTCGGTATCGGGGGCGGCTTCGCTGACCGTCACCTCACCGGTGCGTTCATCAACGATATTGCGCCACAGCCGCTGCAAGAAGCGCTGCGAACCCACCACCGCGCGGGTATCCCAGGGGCGGGAAACATCGAGGGGGCCCATGGACATTTCGTAGACGCGGAAGGTATCCGCGCCGTACTGATCGGCCATATCATCGGGCGTGATGATGTTCTTGAGGGATTTGCCCATCTTCCCGTATTCCCGGTTGACTTTCTCCCCCTGGTAGTAGAAAACCGTTTCACCGTTTTCTTCGCGTTCTTCTACCTCATCGGCCGGTACATAGGCTCCGCGGGCATCGGTATAGGCGTAGGCCTGCACGTAGCCCTGGTTGAAGAGCTTGTGGAAAGGCTCCGAGGAGGAAACGTAGCCCAGGTCAAAGAGGACCTTGTGCCAGAAACGCGCGTAAAGCAGGTGGAGCACCGCATGTTCGACACCGCCCACGTACAAATCCACCCCGCCGGAAGTATTACCGGCCTCGGGACGCGGGCCCATCCAGTAGGCTTCGTTTTCCGGGGCGCAGAAGCTATCTGAATTGGTGGGATCCACGTAGCGCAATTCGTACCAGCACGATCCTGCCCACTGCGGCATGGTATTGGTTTCGCGGCGATACTTCTTGAGACCATCGCCCAGGTCAAGCTCCACATTCACCCATTCCGGGTTACGTTCCAGCGGAGGTTGGGGCAGCGAATCTGCGTCGTCGGCATCATAAGAGGCCGGCGAGAAGTCCTCCATTTCGGGCAGCTCCAAGGGAAGCATCGATTCGGGTAGCGCGTGCGCAATCCCCTCCTCGTCCCAAACGATCGGGAAGGGCTCACCCCAGTAGCGCTGGCGGGAGAAAAGCCAGTCGTGCAGACGGTAGGTGACGGTGGCGGTTCCGGCCCCGCGTTCTTCCAGCCAGGCGATGATCGCGGCCATGGATTCCGTTTTGCTCATGCCGTTGAGGGAGATCTCCTCATTGGCGGAATCAACGAGGATGCCGTCCCCGGTGTAGGCGCCTTCCTCCAAATTCGGGCCGTACGGGTCCTCCGCCGGGCCAATGGTGCGGATGACGTCCAGATTGTATTCACGCGCGAAAGCCCAGTCACGATCATCATGGGCAGGAACTGCCATAATCGCGCCGGTTCCGTAACCGACCAGCACATAATCCGCCACGAATACCGGAACTTTGGCGCCATTGACCGGGTTGATTCCGAAGAGCCCGGAGAAAACGCCGGTCTTTTCGTGGGTATCCGAAGTGCGTTCCATATCCGATTTCGCGGCGGCACGAGCCCGGTAGGCCGCTACTGCTTCGCGTGGAGTGGCGTATCCGCCGGTCCATTCTGCACGGGTGCCTTCCGGCCAGCTTTCGGGAACCAGCAGGGCCTGAGCATCAGCTTCCGTGCCGGGCTCGGTCCCGCCCAGTGCGGCGTGCTCAGGGGCAACGGCCATGAAGCTGGCCCCGAAGAGGGTATCGGGCCGGGTGGTGTAAACATCGAGGACCCGTCCGGAACCGTCAGAAAGCTCGAAACGAACCGTGGCACCGTGGGAGCGCCCGATCCAGTTCTGCTGCATGGCCCGCACTTTATCCGGCCAGTCGATAGTGTCCAGGTCACTAACGAGGCGATCCGCGTAGGCGGTAATCCGCATCATCCACTGGGCGAGATTGCGCCGGAAGACTGGGAAATTACCGCGTTCGGAGCGCCCTTCCGCGGTCACTTCTTCATTGGCGAGCACCGTTCCCAAGCCCGGACACCAATTAACGGGTGCTTCCTTGATATAAACCAGGCGGTATTCGCTGAGTGCCTCCGCCTTTTCTTTCTTGGAGAGTTGCTCCCAGGGCCGGCCATCCGGAGTGGCCTTTTCCCCGTTAGCAAATTTCGCTTCGAGTTCCTCAATAGGCCGGGCCGCCCCATTTCCGCGCCCGTCCCGGCGCGGGTAATCCGGGTCAAACCAGGAATTGAACACCTTCGTGAAAATCCATTGGGTCCACTTCACATAATCAATATCAGTGGTGGAGAAAGCCCGGCGTGAATCGTGGGAAAGCCCGAGGCGATGCAGCTGGGCGGCCATATTGGCAATATTTTCCGCGGTGGTAATGGCCGGGTGCTTGCCGTTTTGCACCGCGAACTGTTCGGCGGGAAGTCCGAAGGCGTCATAGCCCATGGTGTAGAGGACGTTCTCACCCTTCATGCGGTGGTAGCGGGCCACGGTATCCGTGGCGATATACCCGAGCGGATGGCCCACGTGCAGGCCGCGCCCGGAGGGATAGGGGAACATGTCCTGGATGAAGAACTTCGGAGCCGAGGTATCACCCGCGAGATCCCCAACCGGGTTCGCGGCGTAGAAGGCACCTTCCTCTTCCCAGCGTTCCTGCCAGTGGGCTTCGATCTCATTAGCCAGGTCCGCGGTGTAGCGGAACTGGGTCATATCCTCAGCGCTCAAGGGTACTCCTTTTCGACGGTCGACTTCGGTCAATTGTAGCTCTCTCCCCCGATAAATCTCAGGTCGTCCACAGCCGCGAGGCTGCGCTGGCGGCCACGTGCCAGCAGGGATGACAGCTAGAGGGCGAAGCCGGCGACTAGACTGGGACCATGAGCGTCTTTTCAAAAATCATTGCCGGTGAGATTCCGGGTCGTTTTGTTTGGGCCGACGACGTGTGCGTTGCTTTCGCAACGCTTGAGCCGCACGCTCGCGGGCATGTTTTGGTTGTGCCACGCGCGGAAATTGACCGTTTCACAGATCTTGATGATGAGACGGCAGCGCATCTTTTCATCGTTGCCAAGCGGATCGGCAAAGCCCAGATCGCAGCTTTCGGAGTGGATCGTGCGATGCTGGTCATCGCCGGTCTGGGTGTACCCCACACCCACCTGCACGTTATTCCCGCCGATTCGGAAAACGTCACCAGTTTCGCTTCGGCTCGCAAGGATGTGCCCGGCGCCGAATTGGACGCAGCCATGGAGGAATTGCGTGTGGCCCTACGTGAACAAGGCTGGGAGGCTTTCGTTCCCGAACAACTCGGTTCTCTTGCCTAGGCCAGCCCCACCAGATTCTCAATAAATTCGGCGGTGTCGGTCCAATCCCGTACCGCGTGGGTATCGATGCCGAGCCGGGTAACCGGGTAGTCGTTTCCGGCCGGATCGAGCCGATCCCCCACGAAGAGCATATGGGCGATGGGGATACCAGTTTGCTTGGATAATTCAGCAATTCCGTATGCTTTGTCCACGCCCTTACGGGTAATATCCACGGACGTTGAACCACCTGAGCGCACTTCCAGGTACGGCAGACGCGCTGCGACAGCTTCTCGCAGCGCGTTTTTCTTTTCGCCGCTCGGATCCCAGGCGCGTTTCGCTTCCAGCGGGGCGCTTTGCCCGAGTGCGGAGAAGGTCACCTGGGATCCGCGGTCTTCCAGGATCTCTCCCCAGGTGCTGCTTTCCCACAGCCCGAGCCGCCGTGCTTCTTCTTCCAGGGCCAGGGCAGCATCCCGGCGTTCTTCCGCGGTGAGATTGCGGACGTACACATCGCGCCACTGTCCCTCATCGTGAACGAGGTAGCGGGTTCCGCAGGTAGGCATGAGGTGGAGACGCGCAAGTTCCGCGGGGGTGCCGTCCAGTCCTTCCAGGAGCTGGCTTTCGAACTGTCCGAATTGGCCACCGGAAATCACGCACACTTCATACGTATCGAGCAGTGCCCGCAGGGCCCGCGCCATGCGTTCCGGCAGCGCTGATTTAGAAGGTGCCAGGGTATCGTCCAGGTCAAAAGCAATAAGGCGATAAGACGTCATAGCCACAGTATGGTGCACCGACCGCGCAAATGCGAAATAACTGGGCAGCACTAACCTACCCGCAGGGCAGGTCACCCAGCCCCTGTAACAGGGTAGCCACGCGTTCTTACGACGACGCAGCGGGCTGATACATTGCGATGTATCAGCCCGCTGGTGGGTTGGGAACGGCAGGGTATCTGGCTGGTGAGGAGCCCATACCCCGGCCCCGGAGCGCTAGTCCTGCCTACTGTTCGTCTTTAATGGCTGCCTCGCAGAGTAACCGGGCACCGCCAATAATAAGGAGAGCAACCACGAGGCTGAGGAGGAAGCTGAGGACTCCGGCAAGCGCGACCGTGGCGGGCGTATATTCACCGAAAACGCTAATCATGGCGAAAAGCGAGACAAGCACGTGGCAGCCGGCCACGATAAAGGCGAGAATCATGATGATTGGCGCGATGGAACGCGCTACGCGGGTGGAGAAGCTGGTGGAGAACAGCGCCGCAAAGCCGGAAGGGTTGTGCGGCTGCTGAGGCTGGGGCGGGTAGCCGTATCCCGGAGCTGAGTACGCCGAAGGAGCCCACTGGCCCTGCTGCGGGGCGGGGATATAGCCCTGGCCCTGCGCCTGATTCTGCTGGGTTTGCTGATTCTGCTGATCAAAACCCTGCTGGTAGGACTGCTGTTCCGGCTGGGCGCTCTGCTGACCATAACCGGGGTTATTATCAGGGAACTGGTTATTCTGTTCGCTCATGAGTATTCCTTCCGTAACGAGCGACGGCCACGACGGGATCATGACCCGAGGCACTTCACACTTAAAATACCAAGAAAGTGGAAACGCGCGTACTCATTTCACCACCCGCCGGAAGCGGGTAGGTACCAACTAAGGGTAGCTATCCGAAGCGGCCACCGCGAATAAGACAGATCCAGCACGGGACCTGGCGGCGGGCCGAGGGATAGGGCTACCCGGACATCTTCTGGCAGTATCTCATTCATACCTGAATGATGGCATGAGGTTACGACAGAAAAATCTTGATGTAGCTATCTCTCGGCCCGCTGTGTTCCGGTTCAGGATGGCACCACCACTGGCAGTGCCACCGGCACGTTACACTTCAGCTTTCTCGAGCTCTTCAGCATCCAGCTTCGGGGAGGCACTCACGGTCCCGTGGCGCGCCCGCCGCGAGAAGCGATGGATATCGCCCACGATGACATCATGGCGCTTGGGGAAGAGGAAGTACTTCGAGGCGAGGTTGGCGAAAGCCGCGAACATTTCCCGCCCGGATTGGAGCTGCTGGATATGCAAGGCATTCCACATGAGCCAGGAGAACTTACCGGTAATTGCCGGCAAGTGCGGAATTTCGGTGACCGCGAAACCAACACCCACGGTGGCCATCGTGCCCTTGTCGAAGTAGTCGAAAGGTTCAGTTTCCCTACCCGCCAGATTATTGGCAATGACCTTGGCGATATGCCGTCCGCCCTGAATAGCCGGCTGGGCCAGCTGCGGGAGCCCGCGTTCGCCGCTCACGGCTACGTCACCGGCAGCGAAAACGCCGTCTACCCCTTCCACCTGGAAGTTTTCGTTCACCTGGATACGCCCGCGCGCACCTTGCGGCACGCTCCATTCCTTGACCTCGGGCGGAACGCCCACACCGGAAGACCAGACGATCAGCGAAGCATCAATCCACTGTTCTTCTTCCGTCTTGGTGTTCTTTACCAGGATGCGGTTCTCTTCCACCGCGGAAACAGCCTGGTTGAGAAGCACCTTCACGCCGCGATCTTCAAGGGCACGGTGGGCGGCGTTACGGCTCTTCTCATCGAAAGGCCCGAGAACCGTGGGTGCCATATCCACGAGGATGATCTCAAATTGCTCGGTATCAATACTGGGGTAAAGCGTCTCAAAATCGAAATTACGCAGTTCGGCAATGGCGCCGGCGGTTTCCACTCCGGTGGGACCCGCCCCGCACACAACCACCCGGAAGGGCCCCGGATTCTCAACGGCATCCATGCCGTCCAGCAGTCCGTAGAGCCGGTCGCGGACCTCAAGCGCTTCATCGCGCGTGTACATCGGCAAGGTGTGTTCCGCGGCGCCCTGAATACCAAAGTAAGCAGCGCTCACCCCGGTGGCGAGGACGAGGTAGTCATAAGCCATCGTGCGCTCGTCATCGAGCTCGATGATCTTGTTATCCGTATCCACGTGCTGGAGTTCCCCGAGTACGAAACGCAGATTCTTTTGCTTGCTGCGTAGTGCACGCAGGTTGTAGGTAATATCCCCCGCGTTGAGCGCGCCCGAAGCCACTTGGAAAAGCAGCGGCTTGAACGTAGTGTACGGATTCTTATCAATGAGCGTTACCCGCACGGGAGCCTGGCGGAGGCCACGTGCCGCTTGGATACCAGCAAAGCCACCTCCGACGATGACCACATGCGGTAACGCACTTCCTTTAATATTGTGACTCATAACCCATAACATAGTGGATGTATGAGCTACTTTCCAATACTTTGCGCGAGCGCATAATAGTGACCCTCAGCAAATATCACCGCAGCATAGCAGCAACCAGATCAGCAACCGGAGCAGGTCCCGCCGGGAGGATCCACCGGGCGGCAGCCTTGGTTTCAGTACTGGCCTGCGGCATTGCGAAGCTCTGCGCTATTTCGCGCATCCAGGGAATATCATTGGCGGAGTCCCCCACCCCTAGGGTGTGCGCCGGTTTTAGCCCGCGCGCCCGCAAGGCCAGTTCAATTCCTTCCCATTTGGTCACACCCGGAGCCACCACATCAACGAAATGCGCGTGCCCGCGCACCGCCCCGGGAAACGCCTCCTGCCAGAGTTCACGGAGCCGGTCCAGTTGAGTTTCGGTTCCGGAGAACGAAAGTTTCGTGATGGTATCGGCCGCAAGGCCGGCGACGTCGCCGCGGAGCGGTTCCCGCCCCGCGGAGGCGTTGCGAATAACGTCCTCAAACAAAGGCGCCCCGAAGCTTTGTACGACGACGCCCTCTTCTCCATTGACGACTATCCCAAGACCGTGTTCCTCCGCGAAGCGGATAGCCCGCGCGTAGGCGGTGGCGCCGAGCGGGTGGCGGCGCACCACGGCATGCCCATCCCAGACGATGGAGCCACCTTCGGCCACCACCCATCCGGGAACGCCCGCCGCCGTGAGGATATCGGCAGCCCCGGCAATGATTCGCCCGGTTGCTAAGGTAATCGGGATGCCGGCGGCGTGAAGCTGCTGGAGTACGCCGATATTTTCCGGGAGCACTCGCGAGCTGGCGTCCGTGAGGGTGCCGTCCACATCGAAAAGTACATTCGTGGGGCGGGCGAATTCGCGTTCGTGATAGGTAATGTGCCCGGAGGCGTCCAATACTCCCAGCTGATGGCGAATCTTCATTTTTCGTTATCCCTGTGTGTCTCACAAGATGCTACTTCCCCGCTTAGGAAAACTCGCAGATTTTTTCGAAGTTTACGCTCTCCAAATACACGAAGCCCGCTCATTTCGCTGACTCGTTGCACTTTGTACCACGAGTTGGAACCCAGAATAAGGAGCAATTCACAACCGACAATCCCATATGAACTAATAAGCTCGCGAAGCGCTTTCACTCCAGCATCGATCTCCCCGCTCTTACACTCAATCCAATACATGGACGATTCGCTAAGAATGAGGCAATCAATTTCACGAATAGTACCATCCGGAAAACGAAGCTCCACATTGGGATAGGAAAGTATCTGAGCCCCGGTTGTCTGGCGGATATCAGCAATAACATCCCTGATAAGGAAAACTACCCACCTTTCGAACCATCCACCGTTGAAGAATTGGTAGTAAGTGCCGTCTGCGGCTACGCTGACCGTTATTAACTTTGCTTCGTTGTCGTAGCTGTAAGCTTCGAACACTCCCAAGTTATAGAGAACTGCACAGAACTGAGTAAGGGTGGTCTGTTGAATTCTCGCGAAGCGCTCGATATGAAGATCAAAACTGCGGTCAGAAGCATTCAAGTTATGCATCGCGGAGAGTAGAGGTTTCAGCATGTTACCCCGAGTTCCAATATAGACCGCAATGTATTCAAGTAAGCCATCATATCCGCGCACCTCGTGCATACGTTGCAGTTCCAGGCCCCGCTCTCGGAGAGATTCTTTCAACCAACCAATATCCGGAGCCGAAAGCCCCGAACGTAGGAGGAGGCGCCGATTTTCCCGTAAGGCTAAATAATGGCTTTTCTCGGTTACGTAGGTTTTAGGCAAGAGTAGTGTCTCAAGTAAATCAATGCGTTGCTCGAGCTCAGTTAATTTTTGGCGGGGACGGACATAGGCATCAAGATACTTTTTACATTGACTGAACAACCGCCACACGTGATCACCCTCAACTTATCAAGTAGTTCATTCAATCCTGAAAGATACCTAGTAATCTTAGAGGGGTTGTGGCGACCCTTGTTTAATGAAACTTGGTGGAGCTAAGGGGATTCGAACCCCTGACCTCTTCCATGCCATGGAAGCGCGCTACCAACTGCGCCATAGCCCCAAGCGACTTATAGAACTTTAGTCGGAGAAGAAACGCTTGGCAAATCAGAATCAGATTTTGTGTCGAGCATCGCATTCTTGCAGGTGAGTGCTTAGCCTTCCGGCCCTTCCACCTCAAAGTTTTTCACCGGATCGTGCTCATCGGCGAGGAAACGGTTGAAGCCGGTGAGGCGCCATTGCGGTTTCGTATTCTTACGCCGCTGCAGCATGGCCCAGTGGCAGTTATCCAAACCGCCCAGGCCCTGCCATTGTGCCCCGCACCCGAGGAGCACCCCGAGTCCACAGGTAATCGCCGCGCCATGCGCGGTCACAACCAGCAGGCCGCCATCCATATCTTCGCTGGCTTCCGTGATTGCCGCGGCCACGCGCGCGCCCACCTGTTCCTTTGTTTCCACGCCGACGCCTACGGGTTCCTCCCCGGCCCGCCACTGCGCGAATTCGCGCGGGTAGCGTTCGGCGATCTCGGTGCGGGTCAGGCCTTCAAAGAGCCCGAAACAGCGTTCTTCTAAACGCGCATCGGTTGCCACCTCGAGACCTACCAGCGTGGCGGCCTCGAGAGCGGTGGCATAGGCGCGCTGCAATGGGGACGCCACGAAACGAGCCGGGCCGGCAGCGGCGATATAAGGAGCCACGTAACGCGCCTGGCCCAGGCCTACCGCATTGAGAGGGATATCCGTGGAGCCCTGGATGCGCCAGGCCAGGTTGTAATCAGTTTGGCCGTGGCGCCAGAGCAGGATGCGATCTGCCATCATGCATCTACCCCAGCGGCATCGGCCGCCTCAGAGTCCCCGGATTTCTCAGGTTCCGGGGCGGGCTCGGGCACCGCGGGTGCCTGTACGCCAGTAATAACAGCCTCATCATCAAGCTGGAGATCCACGTGCGGGCAATCAGCCCACAAGCGCGCGAGGGCGTAATCATCACGATCCTCATCGCGCTGAATATGCACGATCAGTTCACCGTAATCCAGGAGCACCCAGCGAGGGTCGAAAGTGAGGCCTTCGCGGCGCAAGCGCTGCCCACCGGCGTCGTCAAGTTTCTCCTCCACGCGATCCACGATGGCGCGCACTTTCGGCTCCGAATCACCGGAAATAATAAGGAACACATCGGAAATGCCGAAACGCTCACCAACGTCGAGAGCTTCAATCGATGTTGCTTTCACCTCTGCCGCAGCAGCGGCTCCAATACGGGCGAGCTCTATCGCGCGGTCCGAAGCTGTCACAAGATCTCCTTGATATCGGGGGTAATACTGGATGCCACAAGATCAACAGGCGCGGCCTGCGCGCCGTGCTGGAGGAAGAAGAACCCGATAACCAGGCCGAGCACCACACTAATAACAATGAGCAGAAGCATGGTCATCGTCCAGCGGCGCGGTGCGGATTCGTCTTCGAGTTCATCTTCGTCCACATATTCGTGCGCGAGCGGATCCGGCTGCGCCGCGGGAACGGAAGCGGGCGGGAACGGCGCTGCGGCGTCGTTCCCGGTGTTTTCTGCTACCGGCGGCGCCGGCTCCTGCTCCGTAACCGAGGCACGCAAAGCATCGCTTTGGGTACGGGCGAGCAAACGCTCGCGTAGGCTACCACCTTCGGAAAACTCCGCCGCCTCTTCCGCTTCGGTAGCCGATACCGGAGCCGGTTCCGAAGCCAATGCGGGTTCCGAAACCGCCGCGGCAGCCGGTGCCGAAGCCGTGAACGGCGGCACAAGCGAGTGTTCTTCTTCGCCAATACTGGCTTCAGTATCAGCTTCGAAACGGTCGAAAACGGAGATGCGCTCCCCTGAGAGCACGGGCGCCGCTACTTCAGCTTCCTCAGCCGCCCCAGCTGCCTCAACAGCTTCGGCACGCTCGGCAAGAATAGCCCGCCGCCGCGTTGCCCGCACCACCGGAATATCCCGGGTGCGCCGCAATTCTTCTACCGGCGAAGCCTCGCCTTCTTCGAGAGGTTTCAAGAGTCCGCGCTCGCGCATCTCGCTGCGTGTGAGGCGCCGCCCGCCCTCGCTCATTTCTTCTCCTCTCGGTACGACTGTCCTTTATTAAGCTTACCCGGTGCCTCGCGCTGGGCATAAAGTTTGTATTTTCGAATGTGCTGCACCACGCCTTCGGGCACCAAATACCAAATGGGCGCGTGGGCTTTCACCCGGTCGCGCACATCCGTGGAAGAAATCGCCATAGCGGGAACCTCCACAATTTCCACGGCATGTTTGGGCAACGCGGATACATCAATCGTATGCCCGGGGCGCGTGACCCCGATAAAACGCGCCATCCCCCACAGTTCCTCGGCGTTCTTCCAGCGCAAAATCTCCGGAATAACATCCGCTCCGGTAATGAAGTACAGATCCGCATCCGGGTAGACCTCACGTAAATCCCGCAGAGTATCCACGGTGTAGGTCAGGCCGCGCCGCTCAATATCCACCCGCGATACCGTGAAGCGGGTATTCGATGCGGTGGCAATAACTGCCATGAGATAACGGTGTTCGGCCGGGCTCACGTGCTGCCCCTGCTTGAAAGCGGGGCGGCCGGTGGGCACAAAAACTACCTCGTCCAGCCCGAAACGATGCTGCACTTCCGAGGCTGCCACCAGGTGACCGTGGTGAATCGGGTCGAAAGTTCCGCCCATGACCCCGATCCGCCGACGCCGGTGCTTACGTTCGTCGAAAGGAATTTGCACCGGTTCGTCTTTATCGGACATGCCCCTCGCCCTCTGCAATCCACGTGGTCGTGGTCATTTCTTCCAACCCCATGGGTCCACGCGCATGCAATTTTTGGGTAGAAATACCAATTTCCGCGCCCAGCCCAAATTCGCCGCCGTCCGTGAACCGCGTCGAAGCATTCACCATGACCGCGGCGCAATCAACCTCGGAGGTGAACCGATTAATGGCACGCTGATTCTCAGCCACAATAGCTTCGGTATGACCGCTCGAATAGCGGGCAATATGCGCGAGCGCCGCCTCAATATCAGGCACCACCGCCACGGCCATCTCCAGAGCCAAATATTCCTTTTCCCAATCTTCTTCCGTTGCGGCCTGCGTGGGAATATCCCCCGCAAAATTCTGCGCGGCCGCATCGCAATGCAGCCTCACGCCGCGTTCGTGAAGCTCACGCAAAATCCGCGGCACAAATTGCGGTGCGATATCCGCGTGGACAAGAAGCGTTTCGGCCGCATTACACACGCTCGGCCGATGCGTTTTGGAATTAACGACGACGGCGCTAGCCCGCTCCACATCCGCGCTGGCATCTACGTACACGTGATTATTGCCCACCCCGGTTTCGATCACGGGGACCAGGGATTCGCGCACGACCGTTTGGATAAGACCGGCGCCCCCGCGCGGAATAACAAGGTCCACCAGGCCGCGCAATTTCATCAGTTCGACGGCGCCTTCACGCCCGAAAGCATCGATAGTCTGCACGCAATCGGGCGGGAAACCGGCCTCCGTTACCGCTTGACGCATGAGTTCGACCAGCACTTCGTTGGTGCGGATGGCGGCGCTCCCCCCGCGCAAGATCACCGCGGATCCGGCTTTGAGGGCCAGGGTGGCGGCATCCACCGTGACATTGGGCCGGGCCTCATAAATCATCCCGATCACGCCCATGGGCACCCGCACTTGCCGCAAACGCATCCCGTTAGCTAAGCGCGAACCGCGGACCACTTCGCCCACCGGGTCGGCCAAGCCCACCACGTGTTCTACCGCCTGGGCAATCCCCTCAATACGTTCCGCATTCAGGAGAAGGCGATCGATCATTCCCGCGGAAAGCCGGCTTTTTTCCCGGGCCACATCCTGCGCATTGGCCTCCACAATACGTGCGGTTTCGCTGCGCAAAATTGCGGCGATACGGCGGAGGGCCTCATTTTTTGACGTGGTTTGCGCCCCGCGCAAAGAACGCGCCGCCTGGCGCGCGCGGCGGGCTACTTCAGCCACGCCCTCGGTTAACGTTGCGGTCATAGCCTCTACTTTAGGCCAGAAAGGCTCCCGTTACCGAATAGGAACAGCGGATGCTTTCCTTCTCGGTATATGCATGATGCCGCCACCCGTATATATTCGGGCAATCTCATGGGAATAGCACTGCCCGCCCCCGCGTTGTAAGTAGCGAGATTTCCACTAAACTCGAGGAGAACCATGGCAACCGTTACTGTCACCGCTGAGAACTTCAACGATACCGTGCATGAAGGCATCGTCCTCTTGGACTTCTGGGCCAGCTGGTGCGGTCCGTGCCGTGCTTTTGGCCCGATTTACGAAAAGGCATCCGAAAAGCACCCCGATATCACCTTCGGAAAGGTGAGCACCGAGGATAGCCCGGAGCTCGCCGCGCATTTCCAGATTCAGGCGATTCCGACCATTATGGCTTTCCGTGATGGCATTCGCGTCTTTGAGCAGGCCGGGGCACTGCCGGCCGGCCCGCTCGAGGATCTCATCGGCCAGGTCAAGGAGCTGGATATGGATGAGATTCGCGCTCGTCTTGCCGCTCACGAAGCCGAGGATTCCGCGAAGAAGGCTGAGTAAGCGCTAGCCTGCTGCGCCATCCAGGAGGCGCCATGCGCGTGAGGGGCGAACTGGTCAATTCCAGTTCGCCCCTCACTGTATTCGTAAAGCGGCCTTACTCCCGGGAAAGATTAGGAAATCTCTGCCCGTCCGAAAAGCACCGGAAGAACTCCGCGCACCAGCGAAGCTAAATCGGTGCGAATGGAGGTGGGGCGGTAAATAATGCCATCCGCCGCCCCCATGCCTAGCCAGGACTCGGTGGTATCCGCAACATCGTAGACTGTTCCCACCACGTGGGCACTGCGGGAGAAGTCCGGACCGCCCAGGGCCTGAACCAGGAAGAGGCGTTCGCGGGCAGCCGTACGGGTAGCTGAAATAATAACGGTCATATCGAGGAGGACCTGCAGGTCAGTATCGTATTCTTCCGCCGCCGTACGCAGAGCAAAACGGGCCTCGCGGGCACGGTGCGCATCGGGCGCGGACAGGCGCATCATCGGGGAAATACCGCAGATCGCGCGCAGATTCAGATTCGGAACATCTTCGGCACACACATGCGGCATGAGGCGTACCCCGGCCGCAATAGCATTTTCCACGTCACTGCGCAGGGCCACGAGGTCGGTAGCCGGGGTGATCGGCAAACTCACCAGGGCCGGGGTATCGCTGGTGTCCTGCTGGGTTCTCGCCACTGCTTCCCGCAACGCCTGGGCCGTGGCGGGTACTTCCACCGCGATATCACCACGGGCGCGCGGACCTAAGCGGCTTGCCGTTTCCATAGCGGAGGCAACGCGGGCGCCGGGAAGCACGAATTCCCCGGAGAACTGGACGAAATCAAGTCCACCTTTCCACGCCGCGTCCGCGCAGGAGGCCAGGTGCGCGATGGAAGCCCCGTGGGCTGGGCGCGCAGTTGCGCCGTCGCCGCAAGGATTCTCACCGCCGCCGAGCGCCGAGAGATCGACTCCTAAAAATGTTTCTCTTAAAACTTCCTCATTCGTGGTTGTGCACAGGGTGGTCAATTGGATGGTCATTAGTACTCACTATCAGGACGAAGACGGGCAGAGGGGGCACTGGCAGGCGCAAGAAGGCGCGCGCTCATAAAGTGGTGATGCCAGCGGCGCCAATGCGCCATGGTAATTCGATAGTCCGCGCACATGCTGGAGGTGAGGCCCTGGAGCGTGACAAACTGCGACATCGAATTCTCCGTTCTTCGTCGGCTCGGATGTTCCGAGCGATTGCGAGGGTGCTATATAAGCACTTGCGATAACGCTAGATCTTTATTGTCCAAGAGGCAAGACAAACACGAGGGTTTTTTGCGCATGTCACTATTCATTTATCATGATTACTATTCAACCACAGTAGTGTAATGCTTCGCTAAATCCTCGGGTTGCAGCGCTATGAACTGGGAGAATAAGAATCCCAAGCCGTGCACCTAGTGGAAAATTATGCACCTTTCCCGTAGTTACAGGTCCGTAAAGTAAGACGTAACACAGATTTACTCAGGCCGAAGCCTTCGCCATGGAGAACTCATTGAAGCACGCTGGACCGGCATAGGCCAAAGGCGCTGCGCCCGCAACTGGGGACGGGCGATCCCAGTGGCGCGACCGGTTAGCCCAGCAGCACGATGTCATTGGCATGCACCACCGGCTTTTTGCCGCGTGCCCCGGTGCTGCCCACCAGCTCAATAAGTTCTTCCACGCTGTAAGCGCTCAAACCCCGGGCGATAACTTCTCCGTGCCCATCGCACAGTTCCACGATATCCCCGGCCGCGAAGCGACCCGAAACTCCGATGACTCCCACCGGGAGTAAAGATGCGTGATTGCTCGTGACCGCCGCGACCGCGCCGTCGTCCAAGGTCACCCGACCGCGGGCGCGTGCCGCGAATTCCATCCAGCGCCCGCGCGCGGACACATGCCGCTTACTCGGCACGAACCAGGTTCCCACATTCTCCCCGGCCACGGCCCGCTGCACATTATCGACATGGGTAAGAATCACACCGACGCCGCCCGAGGTGGCCAATTCAGCCGCCGCCACTTTAGTGCGCATACCCCCGGTTCCCACGGCGGAGCCACGCCCGGTAATCCGCAGTCCCGCCAGGTCTTCCTCGCTGGCCACCTCAGCTATGCGGGTGGCGCCCGCTTCACTGGGGGGCTTGGTATATAGGCCGTCCACGTCGGTGAGTAAAATAAGGGTGCCGGCACCCACAAGGTGAGCGGTGAGCGCGGCCAACCGATCATTATCACCGAAGCGCAATTCGTCAGTGGCAACGGCGTCGTTTTCATTAACAATCGGAACCACCCGCAAACGCAAAAGCGTCCGCATGGCCGTGAGCGCATTAGCGTAGTGGCGCCGATTCGTGACATCAGAGGCGGTGAGGAGTACCTGGCCCACGCTAATGTCATGAGCTTCGAAACGCTCCTCGTAGGCGGCCATGAGGCGGGACTGGCCCACCATGGCCGCGGCCTGCTTTTCCCGCAGGGAGCGCGGACGGCCCAGCTTGAGCGGTCCAATACCGGCCGCTACCGCACCGGAGGACACCAGCACTACATCCACCCCGCGGGAGTGCACCTCCGCGATGGTATTAACAAGAAGATCGAGGGTATCCTGGTGCAGGGCACCGTCCGGCCCGGTCAAAGAGGACGAACCCACTTTGATGACTATTCGACTGGATTTCTCAAGGCAGTCACGCCGGGTCAGCGGGGCGGATGAGGTACCGGACACGAGTCACTCTTTCTTATCTGATGGTTCGGGACACCGCAGGCTAGTTTAGTCCCCTTCCGGAGTCTCTGCCTGCGGGTCCGTCCATATGCCGGCCTCCCGTTCGGAACGCAATTCCTGCCGGGCTTCTTCTTTGGCATCCATACGCTCGTAAAAATCGGCGCGCTTTTCACGCCTGGTGGGGCGGGAACGTTCGGCTTCCACCCGGATATCACGCCCGCGCGGACCGTAAATTTCGGCGACGGCGGCAACGGTCGGTTCCCAATCGAAAACGAAACCGGTCTGCGGCGGGCCGATAACCACCATATCGCCCGGCACCGCACCCAGACGGGCCAGTTCATCTTCGATACCCAGACGATGGAGGCGCTCACCGAGGTATCCAACCGCCTCATCATTGGCGAAGTCGGTTTGCCCCACCCAGCGTTCGGGCTGGCGTCCACGCACATTCCAGAATTCCTGCATACCGTCACGCCGCTTGACGATGGTGAAACGATCATCGCGTTCCCGCGTCAGGTGCAGCACCGGGCGCACCGGTTCGGCAACCTCGCGATTCGCCTTTTCTTCGCGCACCACCCGCGCCAAGTAGAAGGAGAGCTCACGCAGACCTTCGTGGCTGGCGGTGGAGACAGCGAAAACTTCCAAGCCGCGTTCACGCAGTTCCGGGGTCACAAATTCCGCGAGTTCCCGCGCATCCGGGACATCGATTTTATTGAGAATCACCACCCGCGGGCGTTCGGTGAGAGGAAGTTGACCCTCGGTGGGCGGGATATTCGCCGCGTACCGAGCCAGTTCGTGTTCCAGGGTATCCAGGTCCGTGAGCGGGTCCCGCCCCGGTTCCAGTGTGGCGCAATCGATGACGTGGGCGATCACCGCGCAGCGCTCAATATGGCGTAAAAATTCCAGACCGAGCCCGCGCCCTTCCGAGGCCCCGGGGATGAGACCGGGAACGTCGGCAATGGTGTAGCGTTCCTCCCCGGCGGTCACCACGCCGAGGTTCGGAACGAGAGTGGTGAACGGATAATCGGCGATTTTCGGGCGGGCGGCAGACATAGCCGCGATAAGGGAGGATTTCCCTGCGGAGGGGAATCCCACCAGTGCCACATCAGCCACCGATTTCAATTCGAGAACAACATCAAGTTCCTCGCCAGCTTCCCCGAGTAGGGCGAAGCCGGGTGCCTTGCGGCGCGGGGAAGCCAGGGCGGCATTTCCGAGCCCACCCACGCCACCGCGTGCTACCTCGAAAGAATCCCCGGGGCTCACAAGATCCGCGAGCACATCACCTTCGCTGTTCTTCACGACCGTTCCAGCCGGCACCTTGAGCACCAGATCCGCACCGTTCTTGCCGCGCTGGTTATCACCGGCGCCGGGTTGGCCGTTTTCCGCGCTTCGATGCGGGGTGTGGTGGTAGTCCATGAGAGTGGATTCTTGGGAATCCACTTCAAAAATGATGGAGCCCCCGTGGCCGCCATTGGCGCCGTCGGGTCCCCCGAGAGGCTTATACTTCTCCCGGCGCACCGAAACGCATCCATTTCCACCGTTGCCGGCGCGCAGGTGCAAGGTCACCTTATCGACGAACGAGGCCACGTATGCCCTCCCCTTTTTTCTGTAGTGCTGAGGCGTCATTGCGGCGGCGTGACCGCCACGAATAGATGAACGTCTGCGTAGCCGATGCTCGCGCACCGAGTCCGCGTTAACGAATGAGGGGGTGGAGGTTCAAATCCCCCACCCCTCATCATAGGTGCGTGCGGCGCTTCGGCCGCTCCACCTTAAGCCTGGGTCACGACGTCAACGACCTTGCGGTCGCGACGGGTACCGAACTGGACCGTCCCGGCTGCGGTAGCGAACAGGGTGTCATCCTTGCCGCGCCCGACGTTATTGCCCGGATGGAACTTCGTGCCACGCTGGCGAACGAGAATTTCACCGGCGGATACAACCTGACCACCGTACCGCTTCACCCCGAGGCGCTGGGCATTGGAGTCGCGCCCATTGCGCGAGGAAGAGGCGCCCTTCTTATGTGCCATCTGTCTACCTTCTTACTATCTCAAAACTAGCTGCTGACGCGGCAGATCCTATTGGATGCCGGTGACCTTGAGGCGGGTCAGGGGCTGACGATGCCCCTGGCGCTTCCGGTAACCCGTCTTGTTCTTGAACTTGATGATGGAGATCTTCGGTCCCTTTTCATCGCGCACAATTTCCGCGGTAACCTTCGCCGAAATGCCATCGGCAGCCGTGGTGATCTTATCCCCGTCAACGAGCATGATGGGTTCGAGTTCGACGGTATCGCCGACTTCACCTTCCATCCTGTCAACAACCACGACGGTTCCGACAGAAACCTTTTCCTGACGGCCCCCGGCCTTGACGATCGCGTACACCACGTTTGCTCCTGTTGATTACGGCTACTTTTCGCGCTGGACAGCGCACTTAAACGACTGAGTGCCTAAGCACCGACCATCTACTTTACTGCGTCGACCCGCTTTCTTACAAGTGAGACAGCGCATGAGACCGGCTGTGTAGCTATGGGATGCGCCACGTACCTCCCGGTCGCAGCGCCGTTCCCACTCCGAACTAGCCTCGGGAATTCGCCGGGAAGCTCAGAACCCCCGCCCCGTTTCCGGTAGAGATGGGACCCGAGGAGACCACGGCGCGGCGTTTAGTGCCACTGCGAGCACCGTTCGCCGGCTCGCGCGATCCGGTATGGATAGCGGACGACGGCGACACCGTCTTTGCGTGGGAGCTAGGAGAAACGGCCGCGTGCGCGGGGCTCACCACACCGGAAGAAACGACCATACCCACCTTCCGCACGCTCCCCGCGCTTGCGGTGCTAGTTCCGGCACCCGCGGTCCCCGTCACTGCGGCATTCTTGGAATCAGCGCCCGGAGTATCCACGACCGCCGTCGCGGTACGTGAGCTCCGACGACGGCGCGTCGCGGGCTGCTTCTCAGGTTTTTCCAGCTTCTCAGCTTTTTCTGGCTTCTGTGAATTCACGGACTTCCCAGATTCAGCGGGCTTACCCGATTTCTCCGACTTGTCCTGATTATCCCGTTTATCCGGCTTCGCGGAATCTTTCTCCTGGCTATCTTTCTGCTGGGCATCAGCATGGCCGGCAGCGGCGATGGAATTCATCATCTGGACAGCCGCCTCACGCTGCGGTGCCGAAGCCTCCCGCCGATTCTTACGCTTGCGGGGCGCGTGGGATTCTTCGTTTTCCTCCACCGGGTGGTCGTGAATGATGTAGCCCCGCCCTTCGCAGGCTTCGCAGACGGTCGAGAAAGCCTCCACGAGGCCCTGCCCCACGCGTTTACGGGTCATCTGCACCAGCCCCAGGGAGGTCACTTCCGCCACCTGGTGACGGGTACGATCCCGCCCGAGGCACTCGATAAGCCGACGCAACACAAGGTCGCGGTTGGACTCCAGAACCATATCGATAAAGTCAATAACCACGATGCCGCCGATATCGCGCAGCCGCAATTGCCGCACGATTTCTTCGGCCGCTTCCAAATTATTACGGGTTACCGTTTCTTCCAGCGAACCGCCCGATCCGGTGAACTTCCCGGTATTAACATCCACTACCGTCATGGCTTCGGTGCGATCAATAACAAGAGTGCCCCCCGAGGGCAGCCACACCTTGCGGTCGAAAGCCTTGGCGAGCTGTTCTTCCACCCGGTAGGCCTCGAAAATATCGCGGGAATCATCCCAGCGGCTCACCCGGTCCATGAGTTCGGGAGATAGTTCTTCCACGTAGGTGGAGATCGTCTCCCAGGCATCCTCACCCTGCACGCGCAGGGAATCGAAATCTTCGTTAAAGATATCGCGTACAACTCGCACAGCCAGTTCCGGTTCGCTCTTGAGAACCTGCGGTGCGGTTTTCGCCGCCTTGGCCTTACGCTGAATTTCTTTCCAGCTCTTCGTCAGGCGTTCCACGTCATTCTTGAGCTGCTCCGCGGTAGCACCTTCGGCGGCGGTGCGCACAATGACGCCGTGATCTTCCGGCACAATTTCTTTGAGAAGCTTCTTGAGACGCGAGCGTTCCGAATCGGGAAGCTTACGCGAAATACCGGTCATATCCCCACCGGGAACAAGTACCAGATGGCGCCCGGCGAGGGTGACCTGGCTGGTCAGCCGCGCACCCTTATGGCCGATAGGATCCTTGGTGACCTGCACGAGCACGGTATCTCCGGACTTGAGCGCCTGCTCAATCCGGCGGTTCTTGCCGGTAACCCCGGCGGCCTTCCAATCCACTTCGCCAGCATAAAGAACCGCGTTGCGTCCCTTACCGATATCAACAAAAGCGGCTTCCATCGAGGGCAGCACATTTTGCACCCGCCCCAGGTACACATTGCCGACCATGGAAATCTGGGTGTGCCGCGCCACGTAGTGCTCTACGAGCACATCATCTTCGAGCACCGCGATCTGGTTGAGACCGTCGCGTTCCCGCACAATCATGTCGCGTTTAACGGATTCGCGCCGCGCCAGGTATTCCACTTCGGTGATGGATCCGCGCCGACGGGCCGATCCCTCGCGATTCTCGCGGCGCCGAGCCCGCTTGGCAGCCAGGCGAGTGGAGCCCTTGGGAGCTGCCACCTCGTCATCGGAAGAAAGGCTACGACGACGCCTACGGGTGGGCGCTACCGAAGCATCATCCGTTTCCTCGTGGTTGCTTTCTTCAGGGGCGGCGGCGTCGTTCTGGAAACTTCGAGGCGCGCGGGCGGAAGAATCATGCTCGCCACGTTCGCGCCGCCGCGTGCGCCGGGATGGTGACATATCGCCAGAATCGGAATCTGCACCAGCGGAGGAATCGTCATCAATGAGGTAGGTTACCCGGATAGCATTGGCAGCATCGGGTTCCTGGAAGAGTGGAAGATCCGTATTAATACGGAAGCGCGGGATCTCCACCGCCTCTTCTTCGGGTACCGGAATAAAAAACGGACTTGCCGCAGCCGCACTCACGGTGCCATGCTCCGACGCGGTGGCTTCTTTCGCCATTCGTCTACACTTCCCGACAGGCGCGCACCCCGTATCCCATGCGGGCCTGTCACCATTGCGGCCGATGCCGCGCAAGCATATCCACGTTCGAGGGCATATCCGGCGCTCATCATCTGCCGGCCAAGTTCTTCATTGCCTCGAACCCCCGGGGCGATACGGTAGCACCCGGTACACTGATACCGATTCTACATGAGGAGACCTAGGCTGGCGCTGGGAGCTTCCCGAAAACTCCGCAAGGCCAGCTAGCGACCGGAACCTACGATCACCACCACAGAAGCCATCCCGGGACTTTCGTCCCTATTTTTTGAGAGGTGTCGCTAACCTATGTGCCAGATGGCACATGAGTACCGGGCCGGACAAAAGTCCCTCGTGTTCGATACCTCTTATTGCCGCGCGGGTGAGTAGGATCGAGGGTGAAAAAATGATCGCGCCGCTACGGGACCACCGCGGCGATCCACGCGCGATCACACGTGTTACACATCGGAAAGGTGAAAAGGTGGATCCGATCACCCTTGCGCGATGGCAGTTCGGTATTACAACCGTCTACCACTGGCTTCAGGTGCCCCTGACCATTGGCCTGTCTGTCATCGTGGCGTACATGCAAACTAAGGCCCGCAAAACGGGCGATCCGAAGTGGCAGCGGATCACCGATTTCTTCGGCAAGATCCTGCTCATTAACTTCGCGCTCGGCGTTGCCACCGGTATCGTGCAGGAATTCCAGTTCGGCTTGAACTGGTCGGAGTACTCGCGTTTCGTCGGTGACATCTTCGGTGCCCCGCTCGCTTTCGAGGCCCTCCTGGCATTCTTCCTGGAGTCCACGTTCCTCGGATTGTGGATCTTCGGCAAGGGCCGCCTCTCCCCCAAGGTCCACAACCTGACCATCTGGCTTTTCGCTGTGGGTACCGTAGTTTCCTCCGCGTGGATTTTGGCTGCGAACTCCTTCATGCAGGATCCGCACGGCGCGGTCTTCAACCCTGAAACCGGGCGTGCGGAACTGGACGGCATGGGAGGCTTCATCAGCCTTTTCGCCAATACCACCTGGGTGCTCACCTTCCTCCATGCCATGGGCGCCGCATTCACGCTGGCCGGCGTTCTGGTAGCAGGCTTCGCCTTCTGGTGGATGGCCCGCTCTATTCGCCTCTCCGGCAACGAAGTCGAAGCGCGCGAATACTGGAAACCCACCGCTAAAATTGGTCTCAAGGTCACTCTGGTCGCCGCGATTATTGCCGCCCTGTCCGGCCACTACATGGGTCAGCACCTCGGCGTGATCCAGCCTCCCAAGGCCGCGGCCATGATGGGCGTGTGCCAAGGTGAAGAAAACGCCAAGCTTTCCCTTGTCATGTGGGGCAATAGCTGCGAGGATGCTACCTCCATCTACGTTCCGATTCCCGGCCTGGAATCCTTCATGATGACCAACCACTGGTCCGGTCCCGAATCGCGCCTAGAATCCATCAGCGAAGCCAATGAGCGCGTGCGTGACCGCATTCACCAGATGGAGAATGTCAACGCTGAGCTCGTGGAGAAGTTCGATACCGCGTTCGAGAACCAGCAGGTCACTCCGAATGTTTTGGCTTCCTACTATTCCTTCCGCGTCATGGTCGGTGTTGGGATGCTCGATCTACTCATTGCTGTTCTTGGCCTGTGGGTGCTGCGCGGGGATCGCATTATGCGCTCGGAAAGCTGGGGCAAGTTCTGGCTGTGGATGATTCCACTGCAATTCGTGGCGAATTCCGCGGGGTGGATCCTTACCGAAATCGGCCGCCAGCCGTGGATCGTGTACCCAACCCAAATCGACGGTGTCCTCCTCATGACGGATCTGGGTGTATCCCACTCCGTCAACGGTGGCAGCGTCGCTTTCTCCCTGACCACCTTCACGGTGCTCTACTCGGCACTCGGCGTAGTGTGGATCTGGCTTCTGGGCCGCTACCTGCGCGAGGGTATCAATACCCACAAGAAGGTCGTCGAATACGATGCGAAATCTACCCCGAATTTCGTTTACTAGGAGGACCTCATGGAACAAACATTTTTGATGACACTGTGGTTCATCCTCGTAGCGGTCCTGTGGATTGGTTTCCTCGCTCTGGAGGGCTTCGGCTACGGCGTTGGGATGTTCCTCAAGACGTTTGCTCGTAACGAACGCGAACGTCGCGCGATGATCAACTCGATCGGCCCCCACTGGGATGGCAACGAAGTATGGCTGCTCACCGCGGGTGGTGCCACTTTCGCGGCGTTCCCGGAATGGTACGCCACTATGTTCTCGGGCATGTACATTGCGCTCGTCCTTGTGCTCGTCTGCCTTATTATCCGAATCTGCGCTCTGGAATGGCGCAAGATGATCCGCACCGAGCGCTGGCGTAATACCTGGGACACCCTGCACTGCATCGTGTCGTGGATTGTATCGATCCTCTTCGGGGTGGCTTTTGCCAACCTCGTGGCCGGGATGAAAATCGAAGTGGGCAACTACTCCTCCGGTGAGTTCGTGGCCGTGGCACCCGATGCTGTTACCTGGGAAGCGCTTGCGGATAACCATCACTACCTGACCGGCGGGTTCTTCTCACTGCTCACGCCTTTCACCATCCTGGGCGGTTTGGTCACCCTCTCGCTCTTCTTCAGCCACGGAGCGCTGTGGCTCTCGATTAAGACAGCCGGTGAACTCCAATTGCGTTCCATTAACTTGGCTAAGCGCACCACCGTGATCTCCACCGCGATTACCGCGGTCTGGGCTCTGTGGGCCTACTTCGTGTACAGCTCGCAAGTTCTGGCGATTATCCCGCTGGCTATCTGCGCGGTGCTCCTCATCGCGACCGTGGCCGCCACCTGGGCTAACCGGGAGATTCTCGCGTTTGGGTTGCACTTCGCGGCTATTGCCGCAGCGGTGTCCACCATCTTCGCGATGATGGTTCCCTATGTCATGAAGTCGTCGATCAACGAGGCATACTCCCTCACGATCGCGCAGGCTTCGGCTACTGCGCCGACGCAAACCATCATGACCATTGCGGCACTTATTTTCGTTCCGATCGTCCTCGGTTACACGGTGTGGGCATACTCCGTGTTCCGCCGGCGCATTGACGCTGGGCAAATTCCCGAGGAACCCGTGGGATTGGAACCGAAGAAGATCCGCGAGTTCGAGATTCGCTAA
>NZ_JBHNSQ010000078.1:0-1277 GCF_059085665.1 Actinotignum sp. usb-actsch-213 | reverse complement strand
ACTTTTCGGCTTGCTAGCGGGCTAAAGTCGGGTTCAAACTCGGTTTGACTCGAGTTTTTGGATGGACAAAACGTGTTGGTTTAACCCCGACTTTCCCGCACTACACCACCACAAACTAGCCCTCCGACTCGGCTTAAATAAGTAAATGCCGAATCCGAAATGCAAAACATGCGCCAAGCCCACCCAAAAATGGGGAACAACCACGGCCGGGAAACCCAGGTATCGCTGCCCGCAATGCAAGACCACCCAAACTAGACGCAACACCACCACAGCACGCGACCTCACGGCCTTCTGGGATTACCTACTAGGCGAATACACCTACCGCCACCACCCCGGCCAGGGACGGTCTCTGCGCCGCCGTTTCGCCCCGCTTTGGAGTCTCTGGCCGGTCTACACCACCGTCAGCGAACACCATCACGTGGTCTTCGTTGACGGGATCTACCTAGCCCACCGCCTGGCCGTGTTGATCGCCTGCACGAAAACACACGTGCTGGGCTGGTACGTGGCCAGAAGCGAGACCACCGCGGCCTGGATAGCCCTCTTCTCCCGTATCGCACCCCCGGATGTGGTGGTCTGCGACGGGGGAAGCGGGATCGCCAGCGCCGTCAAGCACGCCTGGCCGACCACACGTATCCAACGCTGCACGTACCATGCTTTCTGCGCCGTCAAACGCCACACCACCACCCGGGCACGCACCCAGGCCGGCGTCGAGCTCTACGGCCTTGCCAAAGATCTCCTAGGCGTGGCTACGCGCGAGGAAGCAGTGGACTGGGTCGGGCGCCTAGCGGCATGGAACCAGGCCTGGAAAGCGCTGCTAGCGGAGAAAACCCGGCTGCATGATGGAAGGATCGTGGACACACACGCACGCCTGATTAAGGCCCGTAACTCGCTGAACACGCTGGTACGTAACCAGACATTATTCACCTACCTGGAACCCGCGTTGGTCGTGGAAGACGACCCGATTCCGGCCACGTCGAATCTGATCGAGGGAAAGATTAACTCCCAGTTGCGGGCGATGCTGCGCCGGCATAGGGGCATGAGCTTGCTCCACCAGATCAAGGCCGTGTTGTGGTGGTGCCAGCGGCATACCGAGAATCCGGGCAGTGCCGGGCAAGTCTTGCATCGCACGGTCAGTGATGACCAGATCGCAGCCCTTTTCGCCCGGGCACGCGAGCGTCGCCAAGCACAGGCCGAGACCGAGATGTGGGGCACGGGTATCGAGTGGACCGATCTACACAACGGGGCTAAATGGAACCAAACCTACTAAACCGTAACCA
>NZ_JBHNSQ010000077.1:0-3581 GCF_059085665.1 Actinotignum sp. usb-actsch-213 | reverse complement strand
GGATGTTTCCGGTTTCCATTCCTGGCCGTCAATCCGTATATGTCCGCCCGGGGAGACAACGGCGACCGCGCCGTTGTCGAGGTTGATTGTGATTGGGGCATGGAGTGCCATGCTCGCGGCGGCTTCCAACCGCGCGGTATCAGCCTTAGATAACTGCATCACTCCTCCTCACCTATTTCAGGTTCCTTCTCACCGGGTCTGTAGCTACGCCAGGTCCCGTTGCGTTCGTGTTCTTTCATGCGGTTCATGAAGCTGGCGAGCATGTCCCAACCGGCGTTGCGATCCATGCCAGCTTGGCTGGCGGTGCTGGCATTGCCAGCAGATACGGCAATTGTCTCGTTGCCGGCAAGGTTTTCTTCTGGTTGCATTTATTCAGCCTCCTCCACCGTGGCGGCGTTGCTCGGGTGGTCGTCTGGGACGACGAGGTCAGCCAGAGAGGGTACTTTGGCGAGGATTTCGCGGATGTAGGTCTTGTGTTTCTCGCAGGCGAGGTCCATGCCTTTTAGGTGCTGGTATTCCGCGTAAGCATCCCATACAGGGGCACTCTCGTCGTGCTTGTAGTCGAACTCTTCTCGGGCTTCCTCATATTCTTCATAGGCAGAACCCGCTTCGCGGTCGTATTCCTCGCTCTTACAGGAAAGACGAGAAAGCATCTGGCCTGCTAGGTCTTCACGCGCGGCGGTAATAATACGAGCGGTCCATGCCTCGAAAACAGCGTCGGCATCGCTGGTTAGTTTCCCGATCACCTCATCCATGTCGTAGTCGGTCTCGTTCAACCCTTGCTTTTCCAGGCTTTCCAGCCCGGCTTTGATCACCGCTTGCCGGACCGCGTAGCGCACGTCGTGGGTGGTTAGCTTCGAGGATTGATCTAGGTAGTACATGGTGGTTTTCCTTTCAGTCTTGGGTTTAGATGTTGCCTTTGGGCGCAGCACCGGCAACAACCGGTACGACATTCGTGTACTTTTCTACGCGGGCGTTGAGAATCGCGGTTATCCATTCGGAGAGTGAGATGCGGTTGCCGGTGGCGCAGTCGGCGAGCCAAGCGCCCCGGATGCGGTCAGCGTCTTCGCGGGGGAGGCGGATGGTGATTTTCGCGGTCTGCTGGCTGCTGGCCTTGCCAGCGGTGCCAGCGGTGCCAGCGGTGCCAGCGGTGCCAGCGGTGCCAGCGGTGCCAGCGAGGATGATATCTTCTCCACCCGCAACGATAGGGTTCGTAATCGGTGCTTTCTTGAGCGTTTGCATAGCGGCGGTGTCAGGCTTTTTCATTACTGTTCTTCCGTTTCTGTTTTGTGCGTGTCTTTGACTTTGTCGAGGTGTTTGATCGCCCGTTCGAGTTGGGCGTAGGTTTCGTTGAGCGTGAAGTACAGATCAACGAGCTGCTGGTCGCTGCCGTGTTTGATGATGTCGTTGCCCGACATTCTCCAGGGGTCGGAGTCCAGGCGCATTTCGAGCAGGGTTGCGTTTGATGCTGCTGCGTGCCAGAGCGTCACGGTATCGTTTGCGATCATGTTCCGGAAGTTGATGTCGTGGGGGTTGGTAAGCAGGCGGAGCAAGGTTTTCTTCGTCATTTTCATGGCGGTCTCCTTACAGAGCGGTGCTGCCATTGCTGGCATTGCTGGCATTGCCAGCAGATACGGCCACGCCAGCAGGTGCGGCAGCGCCAGCGGATACGGCGTTGCCGGCGAGTGTGGCTTGTAGGGTCTTGAATGCTTCCTCAATCAACGGGTCACCGCCATTTATTGGCGTGTGGTTAGTTGCGGTGTGGGGGAACGCTTCCCTGGCCGGCATATACCGAGCGAGAAGGTAGTCTCCGTAGGTTGCTTCTAGCTCGGTGAGCCATTTCCGGGTGTCGAGGCGGCCTCGTTGGTATGCGTTCACGAGGATGCCAGCAAGCTCCAGACCACCGTTGTAGAGGTTTTTGATTGTGGCGATGGTGGTGATCATCTCCGCAACCCCACCACAGGCAGTTTCCCGCGCGGTCGTCACGATCAACGCGGTATCTGCGGCGACGAGCGCGCCGGTCGTGAGCATCCCGAGGCTTGGTGGGCAGTCCACCACGATCACGTCGTAGACATCGCTTAGGGGTGCGAGGATTGCCTTCAGCCTATATTCCCGCCCTAAGGCGGTGTCATTTTCCCGATCCCACAAAGCTCTATCGGCGGGGAGTAGGTCAATACCCCAACCAGACACCGGCAGGATTGCTTGGCGGGCGGTTTCGGGTGGCGCGCCGGCGGCGGTCGCTGCGAGCACGTCATTGAGTGTCAAAGTATCGGCATCTACTTCGACGCCGAGCGTCGTCGTCGCGCTCCCTTGCGGATCGGCATCCACAAGCAACACGCGGGCACCGGCGGCGCGCGCGAGGCGGTGTGCGAGATTCGTGGCAATCGTCGTTTTACCGACGCCACCTTTCTGGTTACAGATAGCAATAATCATTGGTTTTCTTTCTCTATAGTCCTGGGATGTGGGTTGGTGCTGGCATGGCCAGCGTGGCCGCATTTGCTGGCATTGCCGTACCCGCTGGCATTGCCGTACCCGCTGGCATTGCCGTATCCGCTGGCAGCGGGGCACAGTATTTGTAGCGGTCTTGACGCGCGCCGAGCATTGCGTTTCGCATCGCATGGGGATCGGAACCGACGTAGCGTTGGGTCGTTGCTACTGATTCGTGCCCGAGGAGGTCTTTCACGGCCATAATGTCGTGGCCCTCAAGATAAGCGCGGGTTGCGAACCGGTGCCGGAGAGTGTGGAGAGTCCAGGGGTCGGGGAGTTCCCGGCGGGCGAGTCTTCCGATCCACGCTGCGGAGAGATGTCCATTCTTGCTTCCTGGGAATAGCCATGTTCCGGTCATGTTGAGCATTTCTTCCATCTCTAGATAGATATCTGTGGGGAGGGGAACCATGCGGGTTTTTCCTCCTTTGCCGCACACTTGGAGGCAGTATCCAAGGAGGTCTTTTCCGACGTGTTCTTTTTTGATCTGGGCAATTTCGTTGGCTCTTAGTCCGACCTCACCTGCGAGGCGGAGGATGAGCTGGGTTCGGGGAGGCGCGCCGTCGAGCGCGTCTTCATATACGGCTTCCGGTGTCGGCCGTGCCGTTGCTCGTAGCCGGTGCACAGGCCCGAGCACTTTTGCTGGGCTGTCTCCTTTGGAGAACCAGTCGAAGAAAGCTCTTACCGCGATGTAGTAGCCGTGCCGGGTTTCGGGGGCTATTTCTTTGCCGCTTGCCCAGTCGATGATGTCTTGTTCAGTGACCTCATTCGGCGGCTTATCAACCGTTCTTGCGAAGCTTCTCAGGGTTGCGGTGCGGTACGCGCGAGAACTTTCGCGGTGCCCAGCGAGAGTTTGAGTCTTTCCCCAATCGCAAAGTGCTTCTTCCCATCCTGCGGGAACGTTCCATTTGTTAAGTTTGTTCATGCGTACATTTTTCAGTTTTGCCTCAATGGCTAGGCGGAAAGATTGAACTTTTCTCCGCCCTATAGTTCACTTTTAGCGAACGTGGTGAAAATGTCGCATTATTTTAAAAAGGGTGGGGTGAGCCAAGCAAGTAAACCAAGGGTTGTGGGTTCGAATCCCACGGGGCCTACCA
>NZ_JBHNSQ010000076.1:0-3199 GCF_059085665.1 Actinotignum sp. usb-actsch-213 | reverse complement strand
GAGTAAATGACCGACATCACACATCCAGAGGAACGAGACCAAGTAGATGTTCTTGAGGGCTACTACTGGGATCATCCGGATGTGTACTATCGCATTATTTTTGCCGATGGTGAGGAATACATCGGTATTTTTTTCGCGGCATTCGAAAGTGATAATGCCGGCGAGCTTGGGATTGAAATGGGCGATCCTAGATACGATGAATTCTTCGTTGTTGCGATTGAGATCGTGAGTATTGTTCACGATGGCCCCAGACGCCTCAACCAATACCTTTCGCTCGATTACCGCGACTTCCCCGAAAAAATTATCGACATCACGAACGGTGTTGTGCTCTATCCACCTTCAAAGCGATTGTAAAACCACCACAGAAACCCGATGTTTCTAGATGGTGTGGCCGTAAAAACAATTTTGGCAGGATACATGGTTAGCGAAGCTAAACGCTTACTTGGAATTGGAATGCAAGAAATACCCGGATTGGTGCTAAGTGGATTCACGAATATAACTCAGTACGGCCACAATGTCATTACCACAAGCTCCCCTGTGCCGTCACCCACCTCCGGCGATAAAAAGCCAAGAAAGAATAACCGAAACTGGAACCTCTTAGAACGGCTCGATAGTGCCGAGCCGTGGGGAATCCCTATCATAGATCCGTGCACGGCAATCCCTAAGAAGCTCATTGCTTTCTCCGAAGCTGCCTCAAAACGAAGCAAGGCAGATAGCGGAACGTGGATTCATTTCTACGAAGATGACTACAAGTTCGAACGACTCTGGAAACACCCGGAACGTTATATCAATAGATTGAGAGAATTTGGGGGAATCATTTCTCCCGATTTCTCGACATACGCGAATATGCCTGCGGCCGAGAAGCTTCATTCGGTTTATCGCAACCAGCTACTTGGAAGTTGGGCGCAACACGAGGGTATTCCTGTAATTGCGAATGTGCGCATGTGCGGACCTTATTCAGACGAATACGCTTTGGCTGGAATCCCTTGTGGCTCAACGCTCGCCATCGGACTCCATGGCTGCGTGAAAAATACCGCAAATCGCGCCATCGTCAAAGAAGAAATTCGGCACATCTGTGAAACCAAGCAGCCAACCGCCATCGTCGCCTACGGCTCAGAAAGTGGGGGAGTACTTGATCCCGCACGCGAGCGCGACATCGCCGTTTATCTATTCGAACCAGATTTTCGAACACGTTCAGTCTCTCGGCAGTCCATCTTTTCCGACAGCAACAATAGCAATCCGCGGGGTCCGGGATGCTCACCAGGAACATCGCCAAACCCCGCGGATCGTGTGATGTGCACTAGCGTTTCCGCTACGGCGACATCATGAAATGTGAAATATAGGAACTGTTATTAGATATAGGAACCGTCCGGCTGAGGGAAGAAGCCCACGTGGCTGTAGAACACCGTGAGGGACAGGAAGATCCACAGCATGCCCACGCCCCAGGTCAGGATGGCGGCAATACGCGCCACCCACTTGCTATCCGGAACGAAGGGGGAGAGGATCGCCGAAACCCCGGTGCCCACGTACAGGAACATGACCAGCAGCGGCTCGATCAGCGATCCGGCCATGAGGCGCGCAACCGGCTCGATTTCCGGGGGACGCCACATACCGAAATGCATACCCGCGATACCGAAAAGCACCAGCCCGAAGCCACCAATAGCGGCCACGTAGAGAAGCGGACGCAGCGTGGCCACCAAATCGAGGGGACGCACACCCTTATCCGCAAGCTTTTCAGCGCGCAGAATCGCAATACCGGCGATAAAGGTCAAAATTCCGTAGAAGGCTGCCGGCTCACCGAAGGTGATGTTATCAACGGAGCAGCAGAAAGCGCCGTCGATCTGGGCCAGCGGCCAGGTCAGGGTCATATGAATACCGGTAATCCCCAGGAAGGCACCGGTAGCGACGAAAGTCCAGCCCCACCCGGCCAGGGTGCGGTGATTCGGGTTCGCAGCCACGCGGGCGAAAAGAACCACGAGCACCATAATCGCACCGGCAACGAGCGCCATGGTGGTGTTATACGTAATACCTTGCATGAGCATGGCCCGTTACCTCCTTTCCGAAAGCAGGAATTGGCGGATGGACATCAAGGCGATGGAAGCGGCAAAAGTAATGCACCAGCTCAGGACGCCAAGATCCTGCCCGGTACTTCCGCTTGCCGTGGCCCAGAAGACCAGCCCGATAACGAGTCCAAGCGCGAGGACAACCCAGGTGGCTTTAGCGAGGAGCGACGCCCACCTGGCAACCTTGTGCTCCTCTAGGTCAGTGGGGATGCCACTGAAATCTTGATGATTTTCCATGTGTCAAGCATAACTTAATTTGCCCAGAGTTTTATCAGCTCGCATGGAGCATTTCCCCGGACAATAGTCCCGTGTGACGGAAATCGCTGAAAACTAGCCATTTTGCGCAGGTTTTGTTTTGAGTACGACGCCGCAGTGTGTCTCACCTCCCGGACAGACTCCAATACCCGGTACAAAAACAGTCCACACGCCCAATGGTTGGTGTTATATCCGGGGTTTGCCCTGTTATGAGAGCGTGAAGTCGGCCTTATTGAGGTCGAGCACCTCAATAAGCTTGCTTTCTTGACAGCCGTGGCGTGACGTGTCTGGATGGAAAACTCGTTCGGTCCGGGCTGCCACGCGCCGCATCCACGGGCGGACAAGGCAGTCAGAGTGCGCTTTTTGGCCATGTAGGCGCCATAGTGCGCGTTAGGGACACGAAATCGGATTCAAACGGTGCTCTCCCTCGCGCTTTGTCTGTGGATCATCCAGTTCGTACGGATCCAAGTCGGTTCTAAGCCAACGACACGCCGTCACTAGCCACACTTTTGTCCATTAGCCTCAAATCAACATGAGGTTCAACATAGGATTGCTCTTCTACCAAGAAAGCCCGGTATCAGTTTTGGCTTGATACCGGACTTTTTGTCGGGCTAGCGGTGTCTAGTTTCAGGACATATGTCCATCCCACCCCACCACAACCTAAACACGCATGTCCCACGACATACGTCCGCGCATGTCCCACGACATACGTCCACACCCACACCCACAAAATAAGGCATGTGAAGCGTACTGGAGAGTGCGTATCGACAAAATAGACACCTCGGGCACCATCACCTTGCGTTACGCCGGCAAACTACGCCATCTAGGAATCGGGAGAGCCCACCAAGGACAGGCAGTCATCGCTCTTACCCACGGCCCCA
>NZ_JBHNSQ010000075.1:0-102271 GCF_059085665.1 Actinotignum sp. usb-actsch-213 | reverse complement strand
GCAAATCTGCGCACCATTTTGGCCCGATTTCCGCACTGGGCTTGCACTACGCGACCCCAACGGTTCAGGATTTGCACTTTGGTCGATCCACGGCAGCGGTGCGGCGAGGCAGAGGTGTTTTTCCGGGGTGTACTGCGGATGTTGTACATACGAAGTACACCCCGGAAAACACATAGTCCCTCTCCGCTGAAAAACCAATAACCCGGACTTTCCTCGGCATATCACCGACGGAAAGTCCGGGTTATGAGCAACTATTTCGGGGGCAGCCGCTTAGCTCCGGCGATGCGCCACCAGGTGACCGACCGCCCGAACCGGCACCGGGCTACCCCTTCACCGACCCGCCCGTCAGTCCCGAAACGATGTAGCGCTGCAGGAAGAGGAAGAGGAGCAGAATCGGGAGAGCAGATATCACCGCTCCGGCTGTGAACCAGCCCCACTGCTTCTCATTGCCGCCTACCCAGATGTTCATACCGATGGCCAGGGTCCAATTCTCTTCTTTGGAGAGGATCGTGGAGGCCAGAATGAAATCGTTGAAAGCTCCGATGAAGGCCAACAGCCCCACCACCGCGAGGATCGGGGTCACCAGCGGGAGCACGATAGTCCAGTAGATCTGCGAATGGCTAGCGCCGTCGATCTTCGCCGCTTCGTCCAGCTCCATAGGAATGGAGTTGAAGGTTCCGTACATGAGGAAGGTATTGGCGCCCAAAGCCCCGCCCAGGTACACGCAGATCAACGAGAGCTTGGAATCCAGGCCGAGCACCGGCACAATCTCCCCGAGCTGGCTGAGCAGCAAGAAAATTGCCACGAATGCCAGCAGCTGCGGGAACATTTGGATGACCATGAGGGCCAGCAACCCACCTTTACGCCCCCGGAAGCGGAAGCGCGAAAATGCGTAGGCCGCGGCCGCGCCCATGAGAACAGCCCCGAGCGCGGAGAAAATTCCGATCTCCAGAGTATTGGCGAACCAACGCCAAAACATCGTGGAAGTGCCCAATTGGGCGAAGTTCTGGGTGGAGATCTCCGAGAAGAGGGAGTTCGCCGAGGTCAGCGTCGTTTTGGTATTCGGATTGAGAGCCGCCGAAAGCACGTAGATAATCGGGAAGGCCGAATAAACGACGGCAAAAAGCCCGACCAAGTGCCGGAAGCCCACCTGGGAAAACCAGCGTCCGAAACTCACCTTATTGTGATGGCGCTCCTTATGGCTGATCTTTTCCTCGATCACGGGAACAGCGCCGCGCGAGGTCACACTTGCACCGCCGCCGGATGCACCGCCGCGCCCGGAGGCGCCAGCACCCCCGGGAACCGCCATGACTGTAGATTCGCTTGCCATTACTGTGCCCCCTCAATTGAACGCGAACGCCGGAAGCTGATGAGGGAAATCGTGCCGACAATAACGAAGATGAGGATGGACATGGCCGAAGCCAGGCCGTAATTCTTCGTTGCCGCACCCGAAAGCCCGGAAATTTGGTACACCATCGAAATGAGGATGTCCGTGGAGCCCACCGGAACCGAGGCATCCGCGAATTGCGGGCCACCGCGAGTGAGCATGTAGATAAGGTTGAAGTTATTGAAGTTGAAGGCGAAGGAGGAAATAAGGAGCGGGGTCACCTGGATCATTAGCTGCGGCAAGGTAATATACCGCCACCGCTTAAGCCCACCCGCACCGTCGATCTCCGCCGCCTCGTTGAGCTCGGACGGAATAGATTGCAGTGCCCCGGTGCAGATGAGGAACATGTAGGGGAAGCCCATCCACAAATTCACCAGGATCACCGAAAGTTTGGCCAGCCACGGATCGGTGAGCCACCCGATCTCCGCACCCCCGAAAAGCACCTGGTTGAAGAAACCGTACTTCGGGTTGAGCATGCCGGCGAAAAGGAAAGCCGTCATAAAGGAGGGGAAGGCATAAGGCAGCAGCATTATCGTGCGGTAGATTTTGCGCCCGCGCATCCGCTCATCATTCATGACCAGCGCGAAGAACATACCCAGCAGGAAGGTGGTCGCCACCGAGAGGAAGGCAAAAGCGAAAGTCCACACCAGCACCTTGAGGAAGGGGCTGGCGTAGCGGGCATCTCCGAAGGCATCGGCGAAATTCTTGAATCCCACGGTCACCCGCCAGCCGGTGCTGAGAGTTTCACCGTCGTCAGCACGGTAGAAGCCATCGCTGGAATCCGCGTGATAGACCTTGCCGGTGGTGATATCGGTGAGGGTATCGGCCGCGGCGTCGTGCTTGAGGGTTGATTGGAAAACAAAACCGGTTGTGGCTGTTTGAGTTCCAATAAATCCATCGCCCGGGTCCTCGCTCATGGGGACACGCAACGCGGTGATCTCCGCTTGCCGCGCCCCGATCTGGGCGGGCGTGAGGATCTCATATCCGGGCACCTCGGTGATCCGTTTGCCACTGACCTGGGCATTTTTTGCGGGTACGAAGGGTGCATCCTCGGTGCCCACGAGCACTGCACCGTCGTCGTTCACAATAGCGAAGCCAAGTTCCCCGCCCGCATCCACGACCGCGAGGGGGTACTGCGCGCTGCCTTCGACCCTCTGGGTGGAGGTGAGCAGCAGTGCTTCGGTGGCGCGCTCTTTGGTGAGCATATGGCGGTCGCCGTAGTTGGTAAACGCGATATATCCGGTGTAGAGGATAACGAACACCTGGAAAATCGCGAGGAATACCAGCCCCGGCGTGAGGTACTTGGGTGCCAGGTGTTTCCGCGAGAAATACACGTAATCCACAATGACCAGCAGTACCGTGAAGACGGCTACCAGGATCCACGACCCTTCGTTAAAAGCCGCCGCGATAATGTAGATCCCCAGCGCGTTGACCAGCGCCATGAGGACCAGCTTGATAACAAAACCCACCGACCAGGTGCGCGCGTGCGAGGTTTCCGCCGTCGGGACCTTCTTTTCCGCGCAGCCGCTGAAGCGTGACGACGCCGCACGCCCGGCCCGGTTCTCCGTTTCCGTACTCATGACTTACCTCTTCGCTGACGCGAGGGTGACCCGGACACCTCCGAGCCACCCTCGCGTTCGCAGCTTACTTGGCTAGTTCTGCCTGCAGATTCTGGATGAGGCTCTGCCATGCGGCTACCGGTTCGGCGCCGTCAATGACCTGAGCTTCGGTGACGCCCCAGGGCACCCACACCGCACCCATTTCCGGGATGGTGGGCATCGGCTGGGCACCTTCGGCCGCCTTGGCGAAACCTGCGGTGACCTCGTCCTTCTGGGCTTCCTGAGCCGCGGCGGTCAGCGCCGGGAGGCGGTTGCCGGTCTTGTAAATATCCAGCTGTACCTCCGGGGTGGCCATGTAATCAACGAGGAACTGGTTGGCCACAATCTGGTTCTTGGACTGCGCGGAAACATAGAAGCCCTGCACGCCCACCAGCGGGGTGGCCGCCTTGGGACCGGGCGCCGGAATCGGCTCCACCGCGACCTTGAGGCCAGCGCTGCGGAAGTCCTCAATCATCCACGGGCCGCCCAGGATATAGGGCGATTCGCCCTTCTTGAAGGCATCGACCGCAATATCGTAGGTCATCGCAGTTTCGAAAACGCCGGCCTTGCCCTGCTCGCTCAGCCAGGTGGCAAACGCTTCGCCGTTCGCCCCGCCCATGCCGAGGTTCTTAGAGGTGGAACCGTCCGCATTCGTCTCAAAAACGGGCGCCCCGAAAGACTGCTGGAAAGGATAGTAGGTGTAAGGATCGCCCTTATCGGTGGTCTGGATGAGGAAGGGGTACTTGACGCCGGCTTCCTTACCCTTGGCGATCATCTCATCGAAAGTGGCCGGGGTGGAATCCACCAGCGCGGTATTGCGGATAAGCGCGAGGTTCTCCAGCGCGTAGGGCAGGCCGTACAGGTTCCCGCCGGTGGAAAAGGCCGTGGTGGCCACGTCATTGAAGTCCTTCGCCTTATCGCCCAATTCGATAGGGGCGACGACGCCGTTCGCCACGAACTCACCGAGCCAGTCATTGGCACCCACGGTGATATCCGGGCCCTGGCCGTTAGAGACCTGGGTGAGGAACTCCGCGCGGACATCCCCGAATTCCTTGACCACGAGTTCCACGTGGTTGCCGGTTTCCGATTCGAATTTCTTCGCGGCGCTTGCCAGGGCCGGCTGGCGGTTAGAATCCGTCCACACCGTAATGGTGGCCCCGCCGCCGGCCGCCGGTGCTGCCGAGCTGGCTCCGGCAGGTGCTTCGCTCTTATCCGACGCACCGCCATTGCCACCGCAGGCGCCTAAAACAAAGGCCAGCGCCGATACCGCGGCCATCGCGCTTATGCTCCGTCGCATTTTTACTCCTTGCGTTGATTCTTCGCTACGCGGGATCGCACCATCACGCTCCCCGTTATCTCTGAGACTAGCGCATCATTCGGTAATTTTCACCCCTTTTTGCAGTCATTTTTACGCTGTTACATTCCACCCGGAGACTCCTGCGGACTTTTCCGCAGCATTACGGCCTTTTAGCGTTGTTTTGTTTTCAGAAACACGTTCAGAGTAGGGGTGGTGGCCGGTGGGTAGCTGCGTCGTCGTTCTTTGCGTAACGGCGCGCAAACACGCGGGCTGCGAACACGTTCCCACTCTTCACGCGCCGCAGCTCCACTCCCGCGCTGGAGTTTTCAGAAAAGCCTCAGTACGATGTTTCACGACGGCGCACACCGCGCCGACCAGCACAAGGACGTCTCGGTACCCATGAGTAAAATTCGCATGCAAGATGTTGCCACCCACGCGGGAGTGTCCGTGGCGACAGTGTCGCGCGTGATTAACCAGAAGGGCAATGTTAGCGAGGAAACCCGCACCGCGGTGCTGGCAGCTCTCGATATGCTCGGCTATGAGCGCCCGCCGCGTCTGAGCGAGGCGAGTGGCACCGTGGGGCTGCTTCTTCCCGAACTGACCAACCCAATTTTCCCGGTGTTCTACCAGGAGCTCGAACGGGAATTTAACGCTGCCGGGTACACCACCACCCTGGCGACCCAGGCCCCCGGAGCCCTCACCGAAGATGAAGCGGTGGCATCGCTCACGGCCCGCGACGTGTGCGGGCTGGTCTTCGTCTCGGGTATGCACGCGGATTCCAAGGCCTCCCCAGAACGGTACGTGCACCTGGCCGAACGCCTTCCCTTCGTCACGATCAACGGGGCGAATCCGCGGGTTCCGGCACCTGATTTCTCTACCGACGACGCCGAATCCATGCACCAGGCCGTGCGGCTGCTAGCCGGGCTCGGGCATACTCGGATCGGCCTGGGCATCGGGCAGCGCCGCTATATCCCCGGCCAGCGCAAAGAAACCGGTTTTAGCGAGGCTATCGCCCAGGTTCTACCCGGGGCCGATGTGATTGTTGCAGAAACTTTCTTCACCGCCCACGGTGGTGCGCGGGCGGCCGAAGCTCTCCTCGCGCGCGGGTGCACCGCCATGGTGTTCGGCTCAGATATTATGGCGCTCGGCGCGCTGGATGCCCTGGAGAGGCGCGGGGTGCGCGTGCCCGCGGATGTATCGATTGTTGGATTTGATGATTCTCCACTTATTCGGTTCATGCGCCCGGCGCTCACAACCTTGCGTCAGCCGGTGGCAGCTATCGCGCACGCCGCCTGCGCTACGCTGCGGGCAGCCATGGAGGATCTGACGCCAACCCAGCGCACCAAAGCAGGGGCATCCATGACCTTCCCGGCTGAATTACTGGTGCGTTCCACCACCGCGGCCGCGCCCCTTGCGGCACCCGGAGGGGAAACCGGCGGTACAGCCGCGCCCTCCCCCACTTCGGCCACTCCCTCCTCCCCTAACTGATCCTCCCCCTAACTGAAAGGACAGCCCATGCTCCTCCACCCTGCTTCCGAGCGTGAAAACTGGTGGCGTGACGCGGTTATTTACCAGATTTACCCGCGTTCTTTTGCTTCCTCGGGCGGGCCGCTCGGGGATCTGCGCGGCATCGAGGGCCGGCTGAATTACCTAGCTGATCTGGGAATTGACGCGGTGTGGCTTTCGCCGTTCTACCGCTCCCCGCAATTCGACGCCGGATACGATGTGTCCGATTACCGCGATGTCGATCCGCGTTTCGGGACCCTCGCGGACGCCGAACACCTCATCGAGGCCGCGCACGAAGCCGGCCTGAGAATCATCGTTGATATCGTCCCCAACCATACTTCGTGGGATCACGAGCTTTTCCGGCGCGCGGTGGCAGCCGGCCCCGGCTCCCCCGAACGCGAGCTGTTCTGGTTCCGCGCGGGGAAGAACGGGGGTAGCGAGCCTCCCACCAATTGGCGTTCCGTTTTCGGCGGGCCGGCCTGGTCACGGGTCCGCGATCTGCCTTTCGTTGCCGGTACCCCGGCTGCGGAGGAGGACCTCTACTACCTGCACCTTTTTGATCGCTCGCAGCCTGATCTCAACTGGTGCAACCCCGCGGTACGGACAGAATTCTTAGAGACGTTGCGTTTCTGGCTGGATCGGGGGGCGGACGGCTTCCGGGTGGATGTGGCCCACGGGCTCATGAAAGATCCGGCACTTCCCGATTGGTCCGGAGCGGTGGAAATGGCCGGGGTGACGGAGAAACCCGAACCGGCGCCGTTCTTTGACCGCGATGAGGTCCATGAGATTTACCGCGAGTGGCGTGCAGTGCTGGATGAGTACTCTCCCGAACGTATTCTGGTGGCGGAGGCCTGGGCGGATACCGAGGAGCGCCTGGCTCGCTATATCCGCCCAGATGAAATGAACCAGGCTTTCAACTTCATTTATTTGGCCGCGCCTTTCGAGCGCGAGGCACTCCGCGACATTATTGTGCAGTCCCTGCGCCAATCGGATCGGGTGGGCGCGCCCACCACCTGGGTGCTCTCAAACCACGACGGCGTGCGCGTGTGCTCGCGCCTGGGCTACCGGGACACTTCCCGCGGAGCCAACGGCATCGGGGCTCATGATCCGCAGCCGGACCGTGAGCTGGGGGCCCGCCGCGCCCTGGCGTGGCATCAGCTCACCGCCGGACTGCCGGGAGTCTACTACATTTACCAGGGCGAGGAACGTAATCTGCCCGAGCATACGTCGCTCCCGGACGATGTGCGCGAAGATCCCACTTTCGCCCGTACACAGGGTGCGGAACTGGGGCGGGATGGCTGCCGGGTTCCGCTCCCCTGGGAATCGGATCGCCCCGGTTTCGGTTTCTCCCCGGACGGTGCCACCTGGCTCCCGCAGGGCGAAGATTGGGCGCGCTATACGGTGGATGTGCAGGAGGCTGATCCGCACTCACCGCTCCACTTCTTCCGCACCCTGCTGCGCCTGCGCGATGAGCTGGAGCTCGGGGTGGGTTCCCTCGAGGATGTGTGCGATGAGTACGGCGCCGGCGTGCTCGCCTATGTCAATCGCGCCGCGAACAGCAACCGGGCTGCGCATGCGCAGCGTCCACCGGTTCTTATGCTCACGGTCTTCGACGACGCCGCTCCGCTTCCCTCAGGTTGGCGGGTCCTGCTGGCCTCGGATCCGGCGGCCAGTTCCTTGGGTGAAGGAGAGATGATCCCGGCGGATACCACCGTGTGGCTGGTTCCGGTGGAATAACCCGTCACGTGTGAGGCGCCCGAACCATCAGGGATCGGGCGCCTCACGTTGAGCGCTACCAGTAAACTTGCGGCGAGCTAGCCCGCGCCCGCTTTAGAAGAGCGCGGAGGCAAGGTCGCGGCGGGCTTTGCGCACAACTTCGGTATCCGCCCCCACCGCGGTGAAAAGCTCCAGGAGGTGGGTACGTAATTCTTCACGCGCATCCCCACTGGTGACCTTAATAGCGGTGATAAGCCGGGCGAATCCCAGATCAGGGCGACCGGCAGCTACCTCGATATCGGCGGCGGCGATCTGCGCCGCCGCATCACCCGGCCCACCCGCATCCGCTGCAGCCATAACGGCCTGCGGATCCTGCCCGCGGGTGGAGCGCAGCAAGCGCACCTGGGCCCGGCCCACCTGGGCTACCTCGCTATCGGGTTCCGCTGCCGCGAGTGCCTCAAATTCGGCTTCCGCAGCGTCAAGGTCTCCCCGGTCCAGGGCTTCAAGAGCCGCCAGGTGATGGGGATTGACGGGTGCTTCGCCCGCTTCATCGGCTTTCCCGCTCACCCGGCCGGCCACGCCGGCACGGTTGGCCGCAGCCAGAAGTTGGTTGACGAGTTCGGTGAGCTGCGCCGTGGTGGGTGCCCCCTGGAAAAGCGGGACGGGTTGACCGCCGACAAGCGCGATACCCATGGGGATGGTCCGCACCCCGAAAGCCTGGACGAGTTCCGCTTCGGTGCTGGCGTTGACCACCGCGATACGGATCTGGCCATCGCGCCGGCGTGCTTCGCCTTCCAGGGTGGTGCCCAGCTCGCCGGCCTCGCCGTCGGCCACAAAAAGCACGATAACCGGAACCTGCGCGGAGAGCTGCACTTCGGCGTTGAGGCCGGCCGCGGTGAGGGTGGTCAGGTAAGCACCGGGCACGGGGGCCGCGTTTTCCTGCTTCTTCGCCGCTGCCAGGGCCGCTAAATCGACCGGGCCGCGCATGGATATATCTGCCATATTAACCTCCGTTCTGCACCGAGGTAAGCACCGGTTTCGATGCCGCTACCGTGGTGATCGTTGTGTTACCGGCGCCTGCCGCCGGGATTTTCAGGGCCACGGTGAAGGAATAGTTGAGGCGCATGGTTCCCTGAACCGTGACCTCAGTATTGGCCTGACCGGTGGCCAGCCCGGCAATTTTTGCGTCCGTGACCTTAATGGAGCCGCCCTGGGCGGTGTGGCGAATTTCGAGGGCCTGATTGACCTGGAAAACGGTGAGGATGCCGCCGTCACTGGCGCGGAAACTCTCCGGGGTGGTTTGGGCCGGGCCGAAGGCCTGGCTAACCGCGCCCACGCCCTGCACCGCGCCGGCCAGAGAGTCATAGGTCTGGGAGAGCTGGGTGCGCACCGCGTCCGGGGCACCCGGATCGGCATCCGAGCCATAGCTAAGAGCGCTTCCCTTGGCGTTGAGAGTACCGAGGTAGCCATCATGGGCGGCCTGGGGAGAAGCCACCGCGCCTTCGCCGTTATCCGCGGCCACGCGCTGCGCACCGGCCTGGCCGGCGGGAATTTCCGGGATGACGCTGCCGGGCAGAATATCCATGGCGGCCCACAGCGCCCAATTTTCCCGGGCCGCACCCTGGGTAAAGACATTGAGTCCCTGGGAGGTGGTATTCGCCGGCCATTTCACCACCGCTAGTGCGCTGCGCGGGAAACCTTCCGCCCCGGAAATTGCCACCGAATCAATGGTGGTGGAGAGCGCGGGCATGTCGTAGCTATCGGCCAGAATGCGTTTGAGCGCGTAGTGGGCGCTGCGTTCCACGCTGAAGGGGCCCGAACCGCGCCCGCTAAATTCTTCGGGGCTGGCCGCGGCATCGGCTTTGGTTAGCTGCTCGAAAATCGCGGGGGCTACCCGCTCGGTGAAGTGTTTATCGGAAAGCGCGGCACGCGGGCTTGCCGGAGCCGGGGTGGGTTCCAGGACGACGGCGCTTGCCGAGCATCCGCCCAGTAATGCCAGTGCCGCGAGGGCGGCCAGGGCCTTACGCATGGGTCGTTCCTTCCTCGTCGTCGTTCTGTGTGGGCTGTTCGGGTTCGCCGGGCTGCGCGGTCTGCGCGGAGCTGGGCGCGCCGGCACCCGCGCGGGGCCGGTTTTGCCCCCAGATCGTCCACCAGCTTTGCGGATCGGATTCCGCGGCGGTATCGCTATCGCTGCCGGTGGCGTCGGAGTTGTCCGAGCGGTCTGCATCGCTGAGCTCCGCGGGCTTGACGGGCACACCGTCCTTCATCTGGATGGCGGGAAGGATGCCGGAATCCGCCGCGGCCTGCCATTCAGCGCGCGAGCCGCGGTAGCCGGGTTCCTCATCCGGGCCGGGGAGCGTGGCCGCCGGTTCTTCAATTTCCGCTTCCTCGGTTGCTGGCTCTTCAGCCTCGGGTTCTTCCACGGGCGTTTCTTCCGGAACCGATTCTTCTGCGGTGTCTTGTTCTGCCGCGACTTCCGTACCTTCTTCCGGCTTTCCTTCCTCCGGAGCTCCTTCCTCCGGAGCGATCAGCTCGATACGGTCAGCCGGATCGAGGGGGCGTTCGCGCAGTTCCTGGGCACGTGGGCTTTCCATGAGGATGCCCGCGCCCAGCGCTCCCCCGGTTGCCGCAACCCGGTCACCGGCAGCAGAATCCGCAGCGGCCCGAGCCGCGGCATCCACGCTGGCGGCACCGCCAACTCCCGCGGGCACCGCCGGCATAATGGTCGTTTCATCCGCGGCCCGCTTCGCGCGCGACACACGCTCATCCTGCCCAGCCCGCACCTTCGCCGCGAAGGTGCGCTGGTCCTTGGTGGCGGTCATCAGCAATGCCACCCCGATAAGCCCCACAACAAGCCCGAGGAGACTCACGGGAAGAGACCAATTCCGCCCACCCGGTAGCGCCCAGGTGAGTTCCACCTGCGGAAGCGCTCCGGAGGACGTCTGCATAATGAGGGATTCCGCGCCCGGGGAGGTCACGGTATAGGTGAATTCCACCTTCCCCTTAGCTTCTTCCTTGGAGAACCACATATCCGAGGCGAGGATCTTGCCCGGGTCCGCTTCCCCCTGGGAGGTGGTCAGCGTCAGTGCGGCGTCGTCGTTCATACCGGTAATGGTGGCGCCGGGTGCGCCCTCCGCGTACGCGAGCACGTCACCGGAAAAGCCGGCGCCTACAGAAATGGTGTCCTGCGCGGGGCCGGAGACGGCTACGTCCACATCGGTCCCGCCCATATCCAGAACGCCGGGGGCCGTGACGAGCACGCCTTTCCCGCTCGGCGCCACGGTGGCGGAGACGCTGGAGGCAGGCTTCCACACGGTGCCGAGCAAAATGCCCACCACCAGGATCGCCAAGCCCGCGAGCGCGAGACCGACTCCTCCGTTCTTCTTCATCATTCCCCTTCTCACTCCGGCTTGCGGCCCGGTACAACCGCACCGGCGAAAGACCATCGACGACAATTCCTACGTTAAAACTACCGCGTGACCTGCTCGGTGGCGGAATTTTTCGGCGCAAGGCCGCGCTTTTAGGCTTAGAGAAAAGCCTAACCGTTATCTAACCGTTATAAAACTCCGTTCCGGCCGATGGTGGTGAGCTCCACAGCGTTCACCACATGCCAAGCACTACCCCCACCGGGTGCGCTGACCGGTAGGCTTAGGGCAGCAATTTCTATCCAGCAGCGCGCGGAGAGGGTGTTATGGCGGATTTAGAACTGTTTCCAACAGTACGCAAGGGTTACGACAAAGCTCAGGTCGATGAACGCATTCACCAGCTGGCGGATGCGCTCGCCGAAGCTCGGTCGCGAGTAGCGGGTTTGGATGCCCAGGTTTTGCGTATGTCCGGTGAACTCACCGAATTACACAGCCGTTTGCGCGAGGATGAACGCCCGTCCTATTCGGGCTTGGGCACCCGAGTGGAGCGACTGTTGCGCGGGGCGGAACAGCAAGCGATGGACGTCATGAGCCGGGCGAATGCCGATGCGGAGCTACTGCTCTCCCGGGCGCGCTCGCAGGCGGAAAATCTCACCTCCGCCGCGGAAAAAGAAGCGCAGGAAACTTTGGATACCTCGCGTACCGAGGCCGCTCAGGTGCGCCAGCGTGCCGAGGCGGAAGCCACCGAATTGACAACGACCTCGCGGCGCACAGCCGAGGAGCTGGTGACGTCGGCCCAGCGCGAAGCTGAGCGTTTGGAGGCGAAAATGCGTCACGATGAGGCCGAGCAGGCCACCCGGCTCACCCACGAGGAAGAGGAGCGGCGCGCGACTCTCGCCCAGGAATTGGCGCAGGCGCGTACCCGAGCCGAAGAAGAGGTCACGCAATTGCGCACCGAGGCTGAAACTGAAGTGGCACGTTTGCGGAGCGAAGCAGAGGCAGAGGTCGCGAAGATCCGCGCGGAGGCTGAACGTGAAGTTGCGCAATTGCGGGCGGATTCGGCCGCGGCCCGCGCGCGTTCCGATGAAGAATCGCGTACCGCCATGGCGAAGTTTGTCGACGACGCCGAGACTCGGGCCGCCAGTGCGGAACGCCGCCTGGCGGAAGCCACGAAGCGGGCTAATGCCCTGACTTCATCTTCGGAAGCTGAGGCAAGTGCGGCACTGAGCGCAGCCCAGACCGAGGCCCGTGAACTGGTGAGCGCGGCCCGGGAAGACGCCGAGCGGATGCGCCGCGAAGCGCGTGAAGCCGCGGAAGAATCGCAGCGCCAGGCCGATGCCCACGTGGCGGGCCTGGAAGAACAGCGGCGCACCCTCACCTCCTACCTGGAGGATATGCGCACCATGCTGGCTACCTCGAATATCCCGCTGGCCCTGGATGAAATCGTGGGCAGCGCCGAGGAACGTACCGCGGGTGGCGAACATTCCGGAACGGACGCACCTTCCGCGGGCGAGGCACAGGCCGGAGAACAGGCAGGAGATCAGGCAGGGGATCAGTCTCCCGCAGCGGCAGAATCCAATACTGCCAGAGAAGAACACGGAGATTCCACCGACAACCGGTAGCGTCTTCTCACGAGCTGGGGCAGAGGTGTTTTTTCGAGGTGTACTTCGCACGTACGACATATGCACTACAGCTCTGAAAACACCTCGTGGCCCCGCTAAGACTCATGCGATTCTTGAGAGCCGTGTGATTCCCGAATCTCACGACGGCGGCCGCTCAGCGCTAGAACACAACTCCCGCGGGTCGCAGCCGTGCCGTATAGCATCTACCAACATAGTTTGAGGGCGTGGCCGGAGCACTTCTCGTGTCCCCCGGCCACGCCCTCAGGCGCAGTTAGCCCAAGCGCTGAGCGGCTAACGAGTAGCTGCCTGGTAGAGCTCGCGCAGTGCGGTAGCGACCTCGTGCGGCTTTTCCACCGCGGAGAAGTGGCCGGCACCTTCAAGTTCCACGAACGGTTGATCCGGACGTGCCTCATGCAGCTGAGCAAATTCTTCATGCTTGGCATTCGGATCATCCACCCCGCGCAGCAGCAGAATGGGAACATCAAGCTCCATAACCCCGCGAGTATCCGGGCGGGTCAGCATCATCTGCTGCAACCAGGAGAAAGCCCCGGCATCTACCGTCTTGAAATAGGCGGCAACCTTGTCCTTAAGCTCCGGACTGGCATCCGAGCTCAGCATGGTATTCACCCAGCCTGCCAGCACATCCCAGCTCTGGCCCGAGGCGAGCTTCTCAATGGCTTTTTCTCGCGGAGAGGGCGAAGGCTCCGGCCCCAAGATCGAGCCGTCCAGCAGGGCGAGCCCGGCGATCTGCCGGGTATTGCGCAGGGCGTAAGCAGCGGTGACGGTAGCGCCCATGGAAATTCCGGCGAGGACGATGGAGTCGTATTCCGCCAGAGTTTCTTCGAGGGCGGTCAGGTAGGAATTGATATGTGGCGTGGTGGCGCCCGCGGCGTCGTCGACCTCAGGACCGGAAGGCGAGTCTCCGAAACCGGGGGCGTCAATAGCAATCGTGTGCAGATCCGAAAGTTCAGCGCGCACGCCCTCCCACATCCGGGACGTCATCGGCATAGCGTGGAGCAGAACAAGCGGAATACCCGCACCTTCGTGAATATGTGTGGCAAGTTTCATAACTCGATTGTAACGCCGTTCCCGGAACCTAACCCGGGTACCGCGGCCCTGGCGATCCTCACCGGGCTTCTTCAGCCCTCTTCCGCGAGACCCGCCTTGAAATCTTCCAGGGGCACGCGCCTGCCATTATCAGTACGCTTGGCATGCTCATAGGCAGCGATATCTACTGTTTAGGCGCGGCCGCGGTGCTGCCAGCAGCCCGGATGCCAGTGGCGGCGCGAATCCACCCCGTACTGGGCACCCCAAATGGTGTCCTCCGTCCAGGCCACGATATTAGGTTCGCCAATCCGGATAATCCCGCCGCAGCCCGGGCACACATAGTCCTTCGCGGCACTGGCGATGCGCCGCACTTTGTAGGTGGCGCCATCCCGGCCGTTCTCATAGCGCAGCCCACCCATCGCCGCGCTGATATTCAGCGGGCGAACGGGACGGGAGTACTTTTTCGACCGGCGCATTCTTCCATGGTAGCCGCTTGGCGCGCTGAGTCCACTAGCGCGCCGTGCGACGCCGCAGCCGCCCGGCTATATCCATGCACTCGCCGGACCATGCATGCACACACTGCACTACAGCATGCGCGCGCCCGCTACGCCACCAGCTTGCCGTCCTGCGCGACCAGCTTCCCGGCCCGGTAGACCCGCCGCGGGCGCAGTTCCTCATCCACCACCAGCAGATCCGCGCGTTTGCCCACTTCGAGCACCCCGCGGTCATCCAAGCCCATCACACGGGCCGGAGTGGCGCTCGCCATGGTGACGGCGTCGTTCAACTCAACACCCGCGCCGACCACGGTGCGCACAATATCAAGGAGATGCGAGGTGCCGCCCGCGAGATTACCCCCGCGCAGCCGCGCCTGCCCGTCGGTCACGTGCACACGCAGCCCACCCAATTCATAGGTGCCATCCGCCATGCCTGCGGCCGCCATGGCGTCGGTAATAAGTGCAATATTTTCCGGGCCGACGATTTCAACCACATTGCGCACCAGCTCGGAGCTAATATGCACGCCGTCTCCAATAAGTTCGACGACGCAGCTGCCGCGGCGCGCGGCAGCTAAATACTCGGCCACCGGGCCGGGCGCGCGGTGACGCAATTCGCGCATGGCATTAAACAGGTGGCTGGCCACCGGGGTTGCCCCGCCCGCCACCGCCCGCTCCTGGAGCTCACGTGCCGGGCCTGCCTCCGCGTGGGTATGCCCCCAAGTGGGTACCACACCGCGCTCGAGCAGGAGGTCCACCACCTCGCTTGCCCCCGATAACTCGGGGGCAAGCGTCATCCCCCAGGCGTGCCCGCGGGCCGCATCGAGGAGCCTGTTGGCGATCTCCACGCTCGGGGTTTCCAAATAGGCGGGGTTTTGGGCCCCGGCCCGCTCGCTGGAGAGGAAAGGCCCCTCGATAAGAATCGCCGCCAGGGTCCCATCCTCGACCGCGTCGGCCAGCAGACGCGCCCCGGCTTCCATACGCTCCACGCTCAGGGTGGTCAGGGCCGCGGCTATGGAGGTGGTGCCGTGGGCCAGGTGCTCCCCGGCTGCCTGCGCCACCTCCGCGCTATCCTGCGCGTCCGGGAAGGATGCTCCTCCCCCGCCGTGGCAATGTTCATCCACCAGCCCGGGCAGGATAAGCCAACCCTCGGGCAGCTCCCCGCCGGAATCAGCACCCGCGGCCGCGGCGGCCTGTTGGCCGGGAGCTGCGTCGTCGTTCTTAGTAGTTGTGTGTGTTCGCGTTTCAGTAGGCGTTACCCGCGTGAAAACTCCTTCGTCCCACGCGATATCGCATTCGCGCACGCCGCCGGGCAACGCTGCCCGGCCGTATAAGAACCCCATTATCCCGTCCTAAAACAGTCGATCCTCCGGGTGGTCTATGCCACGCATATCGTCATAGTTCAAGATCATACAGTCAATACCACGGTCTTCGGCCAGCACACGAGCCTGGGGCTTAATTTCTTGGGCTGCGAAAATACCGCGCAGCGGGGTGAGAAGGGGGTCGCGGCGCAGCAAATCGAGGTAGCGGGTGAGCTGCTCAACCCCGTCGATTTCGCCGCGGCGTTTAATTTCGACGGCGATATATCCCCCCTCGCCGTCGCGCACCATAAGATCCACCGGGCCGATAGCGGTGGGGTATTCCCGGCGCACCAACGTGGCCTGCGGGGCGATGCGCTCCACTTGTTCGGCGAGCAATTTTTGCAGATGCGCTTCCACACCATCTTTGATAAGGCCGGGATCCTCCCCGAGGTCTTGCTCGTAATCGGAAAAGATCTCATAGATCCGAATAACCAGCCGGTCATCGGTTTTCTTGTGCTCCACGTTCCAGATGGTGCGCACACCCGCCTCGCGTTCGGCGGCACTAGGTTCTTCTTCGGTGAAGAGGGTCGGGCCCATCATCCAGTTGAGGGGCTTGTAGGAACCGGTATCTGCATGAACCAGCACCGAGCCGTCCGCCTTGACCATGAGGAGCCGGGTGGCTGGTTCGAGATGCGCGTCGAGACGTCCGGAATAATCCACCGAACAGGTAGCAAAAACAACGCGCATCTAGAACAACACCCAATCTCCCCGGGGCGGGGCCGAATCCGCCCACGCCACCAGCGCGGTATGCGCTTGGCGGCTCATGGCCATATCAATTTCTGTATGAGCATCCCCCACGCGAGCGGTGGCGATATCGTCACGCATTTTAACCAGGTTGATGCTCAGGGAACGCCGGTCGAGGCGCAGCGCCGGGCGCCACGATAAGGAGACCACCCGGAACCATTCCAGCGCATCGGTGCGGAAAAACACCACTCCGGTATGCCAGCGGTGCTGCCGGCGTACTGCCGCCTGGGAGGACCCCCACTGGTTGAAGAGGTACCGCACCCGCGCCAGGAAGTAGATGAGGAGCGCGAGGAGAACCAGCACGACGATCAGTGCTACGCTTTGCCAGCTCATTCGCGCTCTCCGCCTACTGCCCGTTGACCGACTGCTCGCTGACCGAATCGGCCACCACAATAACCTGGTTCGCGGTCACCGTGAGGAAGCCGGAGCCGGACATTGTGAAGCTGCGATCGCGCCCGTCCGCGCAGCCGCGCACCTCGACGTTGCCTTCCGTGAGGAGAGCAACGAGCGGGGTATGGTCCGTGAGGATACCCACCGAGCCTTCGGTGCCGGGCGCGGTCACCGATTCGGCATTCCCGCGCCACGCCAACTCCCGCTGGGAAACGATCTCAACGTCCAGCATTATTCGCTCCGCAGTTCGTGGTACTTGCGTTCCAGATCCTCGATGCCGCCAATATTGAAGAAGGCCTGCTCGGGGACATGATCGTACTCGCCGTCGCAAATACGGCGGAACGCTTCAACGGTTTCCGCAACCGGAACGGTGGAGCCTTCCACGCCGGTGAACTTCACCGCGGTGTACATATTCTGCGAGAGGAACTGCTGGATCCGGCGCGCGCGGGCGACGGTCAGGCGGTCTTCTTCGGAGAGTTCATCCACACCGAGGATGGAGATGATGTCCTGAAGTTCGCGGTTCTTCTGGAGGATTGCCTTGACGCGGGTCGCGACTTCGTAGTGCTGCTGGCCCACGATCTGCGGGTCCAGAATACGCGAAGTCGAGGCGAGGGGATCCACCGCCGGGTAAATACCCATGGAGGCGATATCACGCGAGAGCTCGGTTGTTGCATCCAAGTGGGCGAAGGTGGTTGCCGGCGCCGGGTCGGTGTAATCGTCCGCGGGAACGTAAATGGCCTGCAGCGAGGTAATGGAATGCCCGCGCGTGGAGGTAATACGTTCCTGGAGCGCACCCATTTCATCGGCCAGGGTGGGCTGGTAGCCCACCGCGGAAGGCATGCGCCCGAGCAGGGTGGATACTTCCGAACCTGCCTGGGTGAAGCGGAAGATGTTATCGATGAAGAGCAGCACGTCCTGGTTGGCGACGTCGCGGAAGTACTCCGCCATGGTCAAACCGGACAGCGCGATACGCAGGCGCACCCCCGGCGGCTCGTCCATCTGTCCGAAAACGAGGGCCGTCTTATCAAGAACCCCGGCTTCGTCCATTTCGTGGATGAGGTCGTTACCTTCGCGGGTACGTTCGCCCACCCCGGCGAATACGGAAACACCATCGTGGTCGAGGGCCACGCGCTGGATCATTTCCTGGATGAGGACCGTTTTACCCACGCCCGCGCCGCCGAAAAGGCCGATCTTGCCACCCTGCACGTACGGGGTGAGCAGGTCGATAACCTTGAGGCCGGTCTGGAACATCTGGGTTTCCGGCTCGAGTTCGTCGAAAGCGGGAGCCTGACGGTGAATCGACCAGCGTTCCTTCACCTCGATCTCATCGGGAGAGACGTTGAGCGGTTCGCCCACGACGTTGAAGACGTGCCCGCGGGTCACGTCTCCCACCGGAACGGTGATGGGGGCACCGGTATCGATCACGACGGCGCCGCGCACCAGACCGTCCGTCGGCTTCATCGCGATGGTGCGCACCACGTTATCACCCAGGTGCTGGGCCACTTCCAAGACCATCTCCTGCTCGATGACGCTTCCGTCACCGGCGGGGAGGGTAGCCGTGGTTTTCAGTGCGTTATTGATATCGGGAAGCGCGTCGGACGGAAATTCGACGTCGACGACGGCGCCAATGACCTGCGTAATCCGGCCGGTTGTGGCCAGGTCCGCGGTCTGCTCCTCTAGTTGTGCAGTCATAGTGTGTTCCTTATCCGTTACGAAGCGCGTTATCCGTTACTTAGGGCATCGGCACCGGAGACGATTTCAGTGATCTCGGTGGTGATCTCAGCCTGGCGCGCGTTATTGGCGAGCCGGGTGTACTTCTCAATAAGTTCAGCAGCGTTATCGGTAGCCGCGTGCATCGCCTGCTGACGCGAGGCGAGTTCGGAGGCCGCCGCCATGAGAAGAATCGAGGAGATACGTTTGCGAACATACATGGGCACAAGCGCTTCGAAAACGTCGTGTGCCGAGGGTTCGAAATCGTAGAGCGGTTCGGTTTCTTCCGTGCCGCCGCCCGAGAATTCCGATCCGGTATCCTCCAAATCACCTTCCCCGTAGTCAACAATGGCTAGCGGAAGCATATGGCGCACCTGCACCACCTGGCTCACCATCGATTCGAAACGGGTGTAGACCACGTGAACTTCGGCGACGCCGCCTTCTTCCGGCGGAGCGGTGAAAGCCTCGAGGAGGGTGCGCGCGATTTCATCGGATTGCTCCGGATCGGGCTTATCCGAGGTGCCACTCCACTCCCCGGCGATATTCACCCCGCGGAACTTGAAGTACTGCAGGCCGCGCCGCCCGGTCACGTAGAGCACCGGATCCTTACCTTCGGCGCGCAGATTCTCCACGGTGCGTTCCGCTTCGCGCAACACGTTGGCGGAATAAGCTCCCGCCATGCCGCGATCGGAGGTCACCACGAGCACCGCTACCCGATTGGTATCGGTACGCTCGCGCATCAGCGGGTGCTGGGCGTCAAAATCGTGGCGCCCCACCAGCCCGAGCGCGCGGGTTACCGCCCGCGCGTAAGGGTCCAGTTCCTGCGCTTCCCGGCGCGCCGAGCCGATACGCGAGGCCGCAATGAGCTCCATCGCGCGGAACACCTTTTGCAGGGTGCTCGTCGCACGAATTTTGCTCTTGTAAATCCTCTGTTCGCCGGCCATCGATTAACCCTTCGTTGGCCGCGCGAGAGTTTCACGGGCCTGCTCGGCCGGGACATCCTCTTCCCCACCCGCGGGCAGGTTTTCGGCAGTGCGGTAGGACTCCGTGAAGGCACTTACCGTGGCTTCCAGTTCGGCTTCGAGATCCTTATCCATCTCACCGGTCGAGGCAATGGTTTCCAGCACCGAGGAGTTGTGACGCACGTAGTCGAGCATGCGGGCTTCCCAATCGTGCACCTTCTCCACCGGGACATCATCGAGATATCCCTTCGAGCCAGCCCACACCGAGACCACCTGTTCCTCAATGGGGTACGGGGTGTACTGCGGCTGCTTAAGCAGTTCCATGAGGCGCTCACCGCGGGTGAGCTGCTGGCGGGTAGCCGGATCAAGATCGGAAGCAAACATCGCGAAGGCCGCCTGGGAACGGTACTGCGCCAAGGTAATCTTCAGGGTACCGGCAACCTTCTTCATCGCCTTGATCTGCGCGTCGCCACCCACGCGGGACACCGAAATACCCACGTCCACAGCGGGGCGCTGATTGGAGTTGAAGAGGTCGGATTGCAAGAAGATCTGACCGTCGGTAATGGAAATAACGTTGGTCGGAATATAGGCCGACACGTCGTTCGCCTTGGTTTCCACAATCGGAAGGCCGGTCATGGACCCCCCGCCCAGCTCATCGGAGAGCTTGGCGCAGCGTTCCAGCAGGCGCGAATGCAGGTAGAAAACGTCGCCCGGGTAGGCTTCACGCCCCGGCGGGCGGCGCAGCAACAGGGACACAGCGCGGTAGGCTTCGGCTTGCTTGGACAGATCGTCAAAGACGATGAGCACGTGCTTACCTTCGTACATCCAGTGCTGGCCGATAGCCGAACCGGTGTAGGGAGCCAGGTACTTGAAGCCCGCCGGATCAGATGCCGGGGAAGCCACGATGGTGGTGTACTCCAGCGCGCCGTAGCGGGCCAGGGTGCCGCGCACCGAAGCGATGGTGGAACCCTTCTGGCCGATGGCCACGTAAATGCAGCGCACCTGCTTGGAAGGATCCCCGGTTTCCCAGTTCTTACGCTGGTTAAGGATAGTATCAATCGCGAGGGCGGTTTTACCTGTCTGGCGATCCCCAATAATGAGCTGGCGCTGCCCGCGCCCGATCGGGGTCATTGAGTCAATCGCCTTGATACCGGTTTCTAGCGGTTCGTGCACCGACTTACGCATCATTACGCCGGGAGCCTGCAGCTCCAGGGCACGCCGGCCACTGAGATTCTCAATTTCGCCCAGGCCGTCAATCGGCTTGCCGAGCGGATCCACCGTGCGGCCGAGGTATCCGTCGCCCACCGGGACGGAGAGCACCTCACCGCTGCGGCGCACTTCCTGACCTTCTTCAATATTGGAGAAGTCGCCGAGAACCACAACGCCGATTTCCCGCTCTTCCAAGTTCATCGCCAGTCCGCGGGTGCCATCCTCGAAAACGAGAAGTTCATTGGCCATCGCACCGGGCAGGCCGGCCACGCGGGCGATGCCGTCCGCCGTCATGGTGACGTGACCAACTTGCTCACTCTCGGACTGCTCCGGCGTGTAGCTACGCACGAAGTTATCGAGCGCTGCCCGAATCTCTTCGGGCTGGATTGTCAGATCAGCCATTCTTTTTCCTTACCTGTTGCTCGCCGGTGCCGCCGGCATGGCCGCGACTTTATCGCGTACATCTTTAATTCTGGACTGCAGCGTCGCGTCAATAACATCCGAACCGTGCTGGATACGCATGCCGCCCACCACAGTCGGATCTACCGAGACGTGGATGGAAACTTCAGTTCCGTACATCGCGGTCAGGGCGCGCTGGAGACGTTCCTCTTGGCTCGGAGTGAGCGGCTGGGCTACCAGCACCGATACTCCGGATACATCACCCAACTCAGCTGCCTGGGCCGCGTACTCCATGAGTGATGCGGCCAGGGTCATCTCCCGTACTCGCGCGAGGGCGCGGTGCGCGAGCACCCGAGTTTCCTCCCGAATATTCGGAACCACGCGATCAAAGAGCGCGGCGCGTTCCTCCGCGGAGTATTCCTCGCGGGAGAGCGCGATGCGTAGAGCGGGAGTTTCTTTAAGGGTACGCATAAGCTGGTAGAGCTCATCTTCGACGCCGGAGAGCACCCCGGCGCCACGCGCCCGCACCAGCACGGCGTGTGCGCCGAGGGTATCCACGGTCGTGACGAGATCAGCGTCCTCCGTCCACGTCCGCCCCGCTACCGCGCGCAGCACCGTAAGAACCGGTGCGCTCACGTGGGCGGCGAAAATGGTACCTGCCAGGCTTTCCCGTGCCGCCCCAGCCCGGGTGGTATCCGCGAGGGTTCCACGCAGGGAGGGAGAGGCATTGATGGCGTCTGCAGCGGCGAAAAGTTCGCGCGCCAAGTCAATTTCCCGGCCGGGATGTTCCTGAAGCAGCGCGTCCCACTCGGCGGTGACCGCGGCGGCGGATTGCTTACTCGTGGACCGCATTACGCCCCCGTTCGCGCCTGTTCCTCGAGATTATCGAGGAACGAATCGACAACGCCCTGATTTACACTCGGATCGAGGCGAATCTGCTCACCCACGATACGACCGGCCAGCTGCGAAGCCATGGTACCCAGATCCGCGCGGAGAATCCGCGCGGCGGCGTCGGTATCAGCCTTAATCTGAACCTGGGCCGCGGCGGAAATGCGCCGCGCTTCTTCACCGGCTTCCCGGCGCGCACGCTCGATAATATCGGAGGCATTGGACTGTGCCTGGGCGCGGATATCCGCGGCTTCGCGCACCGCGGCATCCTTTTCGGACTGGATAGTGGCACGTTCCTGAGCCACTTCCTCGCGGGCACGCTCGGCAGCGAGCAAACCTTCTTCGATTTTCTCCCGCCGCTCATCGAGCATCTTCGTCAACGTAGGCCAGGCGAATTTATACACCGCGATGGCGACGATGAGAAAAGATACCGTGCCCCACAGCAGATCCGGGATGGCCGGAATAATAACACTGTGTTCTTCAGCGAGATACATTGCTTAAGCTCCGAACACGAAGCCCGCGGCGAAGCCGATCAGGCCGAGTGCTTCGGTAAAGGCGATGGACAGGAACATATTGACACGCAGGTAGCCGCGGATCTCGGGCTGGCGTGCGGTAGCTTCCTGGTTCTTCGCACCGATGAGGCCGACGCCGATGCCGGGGCCGATGGCCGCGAGACCGTAACCGATGGTCGCGAGAACTGCTGCAGATCCAGTCATGGGATTGTCCTTTTCTTGTTGTTTTTAGTGGGCGGAAATAGAAAGTTGGATATACGCGGCGGTGAGCAGAGCGAAGATATACGCCTGCAGGCACGCCACGAAAAGTTCAAAAACGGTGAAGAGGATACCGGCCACCAGGGTAACCGTACCCAGGCCAATGCCGAGACCCCCGCCCATGGAGAAGTAGAGCGCGTGAGTACCCAGGAAGCAAAGCACGAGCAACATGTGCCCGGAAAGCATATTGGCCAACAGACGAACCGTCAGTGTGACGGGCCGAATGATGAAGGTGGAGAGCAACTCAATGGGCGTCATGATGATGTAAATCGGCCAGGGCACCCCGGGCGGGAAGAGCTGTTCCTTGAAGAAGGTACCCGCCCCGCGTTCTTTCATACCCGCAATAATGAAAGCCACGTACGCCACCACGGCGTAAATGAGCGGCATACCAATAACCGACGTACCCGCGAGCTGCAAGCCCGGGATAACGCCGGTCAGGTTCATAAAGAGAGTACCGAGGAAAATGGTAGCGAGCAGGGGCTGGTACTTCCGTGCCTGCCCTTCAAGAATTTCTTCACCGATCTGCACCCGCGAGAAGTCCAGCAAGGATTCCATCGCGGCCTGCGCGCGGCCCGGAATGAGCTTGGCGCGCTTGGCGTAGATAACGCAGAAAACCAGAAGAACTAAAGCCGCAAGAAGACGAATCACCATCACGCGATTCATCTCAAATGGCGTGCCGGCGAAGAAGATGGGGGCGGGGAAGAATTCCTCAACTCCCGGGGCGTGGAACCCGTCGTTCTCCATCGGCAGGCCGAGCATGCTCAGATTCGCGAACGAACCGACTGCCATGCGCTCACCCTCTCCATCGAATCTTTCCGCGGCGGGAACCCCGCCTGAACGGCACTGCTAACTTATCTTAGCGTGGAAATCACAATTGTCATCACCGCACGGCCTTGAACTTCGCCGCCGTGAACAGTGGTCTACGTTACTCTTGCCGCCTCTGCACGACTAGGACTTAGCGCCCTGGTCCCGAAGAGTACGCGCGGCGCAGTCCTACACAGAGCCAGGCTCACGGTGTGTCCGCGCGCAGATCAGCGCGCAGCACCACCCAAGATTGCATTGCGAGCGCGCAGATAATGAGCCCGGCAAGTGCCAGCGCCGCGGTTCCCACCGGCGCGCTCGTGAGGGCTCGCACTGCCCCGAGTCCCCCGAAGACCACCGCGAGTTTGACCGCGTAGCCGCCCAGGGCCCACCCGGCCCCGCCGGGCAGGTAGCGCGCACTAGCCCAGGTGACCGCCTGGAGTATCAGCGCAATGAGGGTGGCCCAGCCCATGGCACAGGCATGCTCGCCCTGGCCGGCAAGCAGGCACCCCGCCACCCCGATTATTCCGACGACGACGCAACCGAGTGTTGCGCTCAGCTGGGCACGGTGCAGCAATCGCCCGGCGCCTCCGCTCGGGGCAGCTCGCCACCCGGATTGGGCTCTCATGATGCCTCCTCCGCTTCCCGCACCGGCTCCACTTCGGAAATGGGCGCATCTCCGGCATTCTCCTCCGGAATGCGCTCCCCGCGCGCTGCCGAGCTGCGCCGTCGCCCGAACATCCCGAAGGTGACCACGCAACCGAGCACCACCCCGGCCGCTCCAATCAGGGCGACGTGCCGGGCGGGTAACACAATAAGCAAAATGCAGGTGAATGAAAAAATGGCCGTCCACAAATAGAGGATGAGCACGGTGCCGGTATGCGAATGCCCCAGGCGCAGCAGGCGGTGGTGAAGGTGACCGGCGTCGGCGTGGAAAGGAGACTGCCCGCGGGCCAGGCGCCGGGTGACGGCCCAGATGAAATCAGAGAGCGGCAGCACCACCACGGCGAGGGCCAGCAGCAGCGGCAGATATGCCGGGAGCGCGTAACCGAGGGAGGTCGATTGCGGGTCGATCTGCCCGGTGACCTGGATTGCGGAGGCGGCCAGCACCATGCCGAGCATGAGCGCTCCCGAATCACCCATAAAGATACGGGCCGGATGGAAATTATGCGGCAGGATACCCGCGCACATCCCCACCGTGGCCGCCGCGGCCGCGCAGGCCACCGACGTGTAATCCCCCGGGGTGGCATTGCGAGTAAGAATATAGGAATAAATAAAGAAAGCCAGGGATGCAATGCCCACGATCCCGGCGGCCAGCCCGTCCAGACCGTCCATGAAGTTCACGGCATTCACCGTGATCACCACCATGAGGATGGTAAAGAAAATCGAAAGGCGAGTGGAGCCCACGGTCAGGCCCATAAAGGGCAGCGTGACGAATTGGACGCCCTGCCAGGCCATGACCCCGGCAGCCAGCACCTCGCCGGCCAGTTTCGTCATCCAATCCAGTTCCCAGATATCGTCGATGGCACCCACCAGACACATGAGCCCGGCGCCCAGCCAGATCGCCCAGGCTTGCGAGGCGGGCCCGAGCACCCGATGCAGGTAGGGGATCTGAGAGGCAATAGCGAAAGAAGCTGAAAAGCCCAGGAACATGGCCACTCCGCCCAGCCGCGGGATAGGCACGGTGTGGATATCGCGTTCGCGCACCTGTGTCATGGCACCCACGCGTAGCGCCAGGCGCAGAATCGCGGGGACGAGGAAGTAGGTGATGGCGCAGCTGAGCACCATCATGAGCAGGTAAACGCGCACGCTCTCTCCTTACCTTGACCGCTGCCGTTCAGTCTAGCCGGCCCGGCTCCTGCATCAGTGCGCCGCCGCCGAACCGCTTCAGCCCAAGGGCACCACCGCGGCAATATCCTCGTCCGGAATAGCGCCGTGGCGCAGGATGTGTGCCCGTTCTCCCGCGAAACTCACGATGGTGGACGGCACTCCGCCCGGTGCGGTGCCTCCGTCCAGGTATACCGCGACTTTCTCTCCCAGCTGCTCGCGAGCCTGCGCGGCGGTGCGGGCCGGCGCGTGCTCGGTAAGATTCGCGGAGGATACGGCCAGCGGACCGGTGCGGCGCAGCAGCTCCAGGGCGAGCGGGTGATCGGGCATGCGCAGCGCCACGGTGCCGTGGGTTTCGCCCAGATCCCAGCCGATGCTGTCATTCGCGGGGAGGATGAGGGTAAGAGCCCCGGGCCAGTACGCCGCCGCGAGCGCGCGGGCGCCGGCCGGGATGCCGGAGGTCAAACGTGCGGCGTCGTCCATCGACGCGACAAGAACCGGGGAGGGCTTATCGCGCCCGCGCCCCTTCGCGGTGAGGAGCCGGGTGACAGCCGCGCGCGAAAACGCATCGGCACCCAGCCCGTAGACGGTATCGGTGGGGAGAACCACGAGCTCGCCGCGCGCGAGGGCGGCTACCGCGGCATCACATGTGTCCATATTCTGCCTCCAAAAAACGTTCCCGCCCGGCCAGGTCCCGGCCGGTTGCCACCCGGGTAAAACCGACGCTGCGGGCATACTCGCGCAGGGGCGCGCTCTGCGTCTCCGCGTGTTCGAGAACGAGGATACCCCCGTCCCGCAATAGCTGCGCCGCGCGCGCGACAAAAAGCCTGGGCAGGTCCAGGCCGTCCGCTCCCCCGCCCCACAGGGCGCGCGCCGGATCGGCCCGTACTTCTGCACAAACGGGCGTATCGGGTGGAATATAGGGAGGATTAGCGACGACGACGCTCACCGCGTGGTCCAGTTCCGGGAGCGGCTCAGCTACATCGTGGTGTAGGAAAGTGACGGGTGACCCGTAGCGGGCATTATTGGTGGCAGCTAGTTGCAGGGCCCGGGGATCTGTGTCGACGCCGATCACCCGGGCGGCGGGGACTTCAGTCGCAATACTCAGGGCAATGGCTCCGCTACCGGTGCCCAAATCGAGGACGAGGGGGCCTGCCTGCTGCGCGGCGGCGCGGGNGCGCGCCGCCGCTGCGCCGTCGTTCTTGAGAGATGCGGCGTTACCGCGGCTCTGCGCGGCCACGCACGCACGCACGTGCTCAATGGCACGTTCGGCTACGATCTCAGTTTCCGGGCGCACAATCAGCGCATCGGGCGTGGAAACCAGCTCGAGGTAGCGAAAATACATCCGCCCGGTAATATGCTGCAGCGGCTCGCGCGTGGCGCGGCGGGCCAGGTAGCTTGCAAAAAGCTCACACTGGGCGGGAGATGGGGTATCGCGCGGATGGGGGCGCCTGCCCGCCACCGCTTCGGCCAACCAGCGGGCATCGGCGGCCGGCGAATCCACCCCGGCCGCGGTGAGCTGCGCGGTGGCACCTGCCAGCAATTCCGCCCAGGTGGTCATAGCGCTCGGCTGCTCTCTACTTTTCTTCCGCGGCTTCCATGCGAGCCGCTTCGTCCATAATCCGGGCCGAATCAATAACGGCATCCAGATCCCCATCGAGGACCGCGTCGAGATTATGGGCCTTGTAGCCGGTGCGATGATCGGAAATACGATTTTCCGGGAAATTATAGGTGCGGATGCGCTCGGAACGGTCCAGGGTACGCACCTGGGAATGACGCAATTCCGCGTTTTCAGCGGCCTGCTGATCCAGCTGGAGCTGGCGCAACCGCGCGCGCAGCACCCGCATAGCAGATTCGCGATTTTGGATCTGCGATTTTTCGTCCTGCATGGACACCACGATCCCGGTGGGAAGGTGGGTGATACGCACCGCCGAATCGGTGGTATTCACGGACTGCCCGCCAGGCCCCGAGGATCGGTACACGTCAATGCGCAGGTCATTGGCGGCGATTTCCACTTCGCCCGGGTCGTCCACTTCCGCGAAAACAAGCACCCCGGCGGTGGAGGTCTGGATGCGCCCCTGGGATTCGGTCACGGGTACGCGCTGCACCCGGTGAACCCCGCCCTCGTACTTGAGGTGGGCCCATACGCCGTCGGAAGGATCCTCAAGCTGCCCGCGGGAACGGATGGCGACCTCGAGGTCCTTGTAGCCACCCAGCTCGGTTTGGTTGGCACCCAGCACTTCCCAAGTCCAGCCCTTGGAGGTGGCGTAACGTTCGTACATGCGGGCCAGATCCCCGGCGAAGAGGGCGGATTCTTCCCCGCCGGCCCCGCCTTTGATTTCCATAATGACATCGCGGGCGTCATCTTCATCGCGGGGAATGAGGACTTCCGTGAGTTCCTGGGAGGCTGCCTCGTAGCGTTCTTCCATTCCGGGAAGTTCGGGGCGGAAGAGTTCAGCATCCTCCCCACCCTGGGAGATGATCTCCCGGGCTTCGGTCAGGTCCTGTTCGGCCTGGAGGAAACGCCGGTACACGCGTACCACCCGCCCGAGTTCGGCGTAGCGCCGCCCGAGTGAACGCAATTTATCCGGGGAGGAGAGAACTTCCGGGCTGGCCATATCCGCTTCGATTTTTTCAAATTCAGCGAGATGGTGCTCGGCAACCTCACGACGTGTATCAGCCATAACGAGGACCTTTCTTCACGCGCACCCCGCGCGTGCCCTACCGCCACGGGACTGTGGCAGCTCTACCGACAATAGTGCAAAAAGAAAAGGAGCGCCCTTGCGGTGACGCTCCTTTCCGTGGCGCTTACTTCTTGCGCTTGCCGTAGCGTGCCTCGAAGCGAGCCACACGCCCACCGGTATCCAGGATCTTCTGCTTGCCGGTGTAGAACGGGTGGCAGTTATTGCACACTTCCACGCGCATGTGGTCACCGTTGTAGGTGGAACGGGTGGTGAACTCATTACCGCAGGTACAGGTCACGGAGACCTCGTGGTAATCGGGATGGATTCCCTGCTTCATTATCTCTCCTTGGTTCGTAGCTGCTCCCGGGTCCGAGCACGGTTCTCCGTATCACGGTGAACCGGGAGCCGACAGAAAATTATGGCACGGGCGGCCCGGCCGAGACAAGGTACCGTGCGCGTATCACATCATGACGTGCTGCGCGTGCTCGGTACCCGACCCCCGGCCGGATCTTCCCGCCGTGTTTTATTCGGCTTATTCGCCGCGCGATCCTTGCATGGAACGCATAATCGACACGAGGAATTCCGCGTTATTTTCGGTATTCCGCATCCGCTTGAGCACGAAGTCCGCCGCTTCATCCACCCCGAGGGTGCCCAGGGCCCGGCGCAGCTGCCAGATGACCTTGAGTTCTTCGGGCTTGTAAAGCAGTTCTTCGCGGCGGGTACCCGAGGCGTTGATATCGATCGCCGGGAAGATACGCCGGTCCGCGAGCTGGCGCGAGAGGCGCAGTTCCATATTGCCGGTGCCCTTGAACTCTTCGAAAATAACTTCGTCCATCTTCGAGCCAGTTTCCACCAGCGCGGAGGCGATAATCGTGAGCGAACCACCATTTTCGATATTGCGCGCCGCACCGAAGAACTTCTTGGGCGGGTAGAGTGCCGCGGCATCCACACCACCGGAGAGGATGCGCCCCGAGGCCGGGGCCGCGAGATTGTAGGCACGCGAAAGGCGGGTGAGGGAATCGAGGAGAACCACCACATCCTGACCGAGTTCCACCAGGCGCTTAGCGCGCTCGATAGCGAGTTCAGAGACGATGGTGTGATCCGAAGCCGGGCGATCAAAGGTAGAAGCAATCACTTCACCCTTGACGATGCGACGCATATCCGTCACTTCTTCGGGGCGTTCATCCACGAGGACCACCATGATATGAACCTCGGGATCATTAGCGGCAATCGCCTTGGCGATCTGCTGCATAATCATGGTCTTCCCGGCCTTCGGCGGAGAAACAATGAGACCACGCTGGCCCTTACCAATAGGAGCAACCAGATCGATAGCGCGGGTGGACAGGCCCTTGCGTTCGGTTTCCAGACGCAAAATCTCATCCGGGTAGACCGGGGTGAGTTTATTGAAGTCCGGGCGGCGCGCTGCTTCGGCTGCGGGCAGGGAGTTAATAGTATCTACCTGGACAAGCTGATTACCGGAACGGTTATTGTTCTGGTTATTGTAACGACGGCGCGGATTACGCTTGTTATTACGGTTATTATGCGAGGAATTATCCTCATCGTGCTGACGAATAGCGCCCACCACAGCATCCCCGCGGCGCAGCCCGTACTGGCGCACCAGCGCGGTGGAAATCTGCGCGTCATTGGGGCCGGGCAGGTAGCCGCCGGTGCGCAGCACCATCTGGTTACCCTGGGCGTCCACAATGCCGGCAACGGGAACGAGGGTATCCTCCGCCTGGCGCTTGCCGGCCGGAATCTCCTGGCGTTCCTCACGTTCGGGCTTCGAAGCCGGCGCGGACTCCTCCGCCTCGTGATCCGTGCGATCAGTACGTTCGGTGCGTTCCGCGGTGCGCCGAGAGCGGCGGGCCTCGTCATGTTCTTCACCGCGCCGGTTGCGCTTACGGCGGCGGCGTTCCGAGGTGGTGTCATGGTGGTCACCGGCGCGGCGTTCCGCGGCATCGCCAATGGCATCCAGAACCGCGAGGGTATTTTCATCGCTGAGGGAATCGGAGCGACGCGCGGCCTGGCCGGCTTCCGGCTTTGGTTCAGGCAAATCGATATGAACCGGTTCGCGGTGATCCCGGCGCACCCGGCGCCGCACCTTACGCTCCTCACGATCTTCCCGTTCTTCACGGCTGGGAGCTGCTACCGGGGCGCTTTCCGCACTGGGTGCCGATACCGCTGCGCGGGTAACAGTTCGTGTTTTCCGAGTCGGAGCGACAGCTTCCGCGGCTTCGGTAGCAACCGCTTCGCTTTCTTTCTTCGCTGCGGTCTTGGCCGTGGTGGCAGCAGCGGACTTTTCGCGCGGCTTCGTGATATTGGCGAGGCTATCTTCCTTACGGGGCCGCCCGCGCCGCGCGGGGCGAACTTCGCGAATGGCCGCGAGCAGGTCCGCCTTCTTAGCTTTCGGGTCAATGTCCAGGCCGAGTTCTTCGGCGAGCGCGCGCAGCTGCGGCACCCGCATCGTTGAGATTGCGCCTGATGTTGGGGTTTCCGTCACGAGGTTCCTTCCTCGGAATTCAGGGGTTGTTAACGCACTTATGACAATTTCAAGTACGTGGGAAATAACCGGTATAAGAACGTCGGTTAGACCTTAGTCTACACCAGATAGGCGCCCTGTGTGGACATTCCAGCAGTATTCACCGTAAATCCACGCCGCTGCATCATAGATACTGTGTCAGCGTCAAGGCGTGAAAATACTAGCACGGATGGGCCCGCACCGGAAATAACGGCCGGGAACCCGGCCGCGCGCAAGGCCCGTACCGCGTCCGCGGATGCCGGCATCGCCCCGGCGCGATAGTCCTGGTGGAGGCGATCTTCGGTGGCCTGCCACAGCAAATCCGGGTAGTGCTCGAGGGCGAGGGCAAGCATCGCGGTGCGCGAAGCATTAAAAGCTGCATCTGCGTGCGGAACGGTATCCGGTAATGCGGCCCGCGCCTTTTCAGTCAGGAGTTGTTCACCCGGAATAAGGAGAGTGGTTTCCACCGCGGTGGGGATACGCGCCGCCCGGGCCTGCGTTCCTTCCATCCAAGTAACGACGGCGCCCCCGAAAATTGCCGGTGCGGCATTATCGGGGTGTCCCTCAAATTCGGTGGCGAGGGAGAGGAGCACGCCGTCGTCGAATATATCGGGGCGATCCACGAGGCCGCGCACTAAAAGTAAGCCGGCCACCACGGCCGCCGCGGAAGAACCGAGGCCGCGCCCCTGCGGAATTGCGTTAACGCAGTGCAGCTCGAAGCCGACGCCGGGCAGGGCCGCGGCCTCAAAACCGCGGCGCAGGGCCCGTACGATGAGGTGATCTTCTCCGGTGGGAAGAACATCCGCGCCCTCCCCTTCGATACTCACCCGGGTGGCACCGGCGGTGAGGCGCACGCTGACCTCGTCCCAGAGGTTATGCGCCATACCCATGCAATCAAAACCGGGACCGAGGTTGCCGGAGGTCGCCGGGACCCGCACCCGCGCTTCGGAGGTGGCGATACGCATTAGGCCACCTCCACCCGCACAAAGCTCGCGGTGCTCACCGTTGCCGGCCCCGCGGCGGCGGAGAGATCCGCAATGGTCGCTTCCACATCAGCTTGGAGGGCTTCGTGGGTGGTGACCGTGAGACGGCACAGGTGGTCCGCGGTGGGCGATTCTTGAGTAACCCCGCTAATGGACACATTGTGGCGGGCAAAAGTACCGGTAACCTCGCTGAGAACACCCACGTGATCAGCCACGTCCATGCTCAGCTGGAAACGCGAACGCGCCTGGGCGGGAGGCAGAATCGGCAGCTCTCCGTAAGCCAGTTCGCGCGGGGCCAGCCCGCCGTGCACGCGGTGATGCGCGGCGGCCACCAGATCGGAGAGCACCGCGGTGGCGGTAGGATTCCCGCCAGCTCCCGGCCCGTAAAACATGAGCCGATCAGCGGCTTCACCCTCCACCACAATGGCGTTATAGGCTCCGTGTACGGTGGCGAGCGGATGCTGAGCAGGAATAAGGGTGGGGCCCACGTACAATTCAATGCCGTTCGCGCGCCGCTTGGCGGAAGCCACCAGCTTGACCACGTACCCGCCCCGCCCGGCCGAAGCGATCATCTCCGGGGTGATATCGCGGATTCCATGGGTATGCACATCCGAAAGCTGGACGCGGGTGTGGAAAGCGAGAGAGGCCAGGATGGCGCATTTTGCCGCGGCGTCGTACCCGTCCACATCGGCACTCGGATCAGCTTCGGCATAGCCAAGCTCCTGCGCCTTTTTCACCGCGGCATCGAAACTTTCCCCGTTGGTAGTCATTTCGTCGAGAATGTAATTGGTGGTGCCATTGACGATTCCGAGAATATGGGTAACGCGATCCCCGGCGAGGGATTCGCGCAGTCCGTACACCACCGGAACGGCCCCGCCCACCGCGGCCTCGTAATAGAGGTCAACGCCGGCACGCGCCGCGGCGTCGTACAATTCTGGACCGTGTTCGGCCAGCAGCGCCTTATTTCCGGTGACCACCGAGGCACCGGCGGCAAAAGCAGCCAAAATATATTCGCGCGCCGGTTCGATACCGCCCATCAATTCGATAACAATATCCGCCTGGGCAATAATGGCGTGGGCATCGGTGGTGAGCAGTGCGCGATCAATCGCAGGATCGCGCGGGGCCTCCAGGTTACGCACCGCAATTCCGATCACGCGCAGGCGCGCTCCGGCTCGCAGGTTAAATTCTTCCGCATTGGCTTGCAGCAGGCGGACGACGGCGCTTCCTACCGTTCCCGCCCCCAGCAGGGCAACCTTGACTTCCTTCACGCCTACTCCTTATCTTGACGAACGCGCCGCGCGACTGCCGGCTCGGCCTGCGCGGGTGCCGGCCCCCTAGCTGTCCTCGCGTGTCCTAGCCTAGCGAAGGTGGAGCCGATGCGCGCTGTTGGCCCGCCCGCTACCGATGCATGGGCTCCGCGTGGCACCGAAACGAGGTGTGGTGCTCACCACGCAGATGGGTACAATATCCCCATGGAAAATGCATCGAGTGATGCACGAAGAGAAAGCGAGGTGCGCGATGCCCACTGTGAAAATCAAGGACGTCGCCTTCGGCTCCGGGCCGACGAAAATCCTCGTGTCCATAACGCCCGCCAACGGTGACGAGCTGCGGACACAGGTAGCGAAGCTTCCCGCACAGGACATTGACGTCCTGGAATGGCGCGTGGATTTCCTCGAGGACCTTTCCACCCTCACCGAGGTGGGAACCCTTTTGCGTACATCCACGAACCTACCGATTCTGGGCACCTTCCGCTCCGCGGCGGAGGGCGGCCAGAAGGCAATTCTGCCCGATGATTACGGCCCCCTGGTGATACGCCTCATCCAATCCGGGCTGGTGGATGCGGTGGATGCGGAGCTGTTCCGCACCGAAGCCTGGACCGAACGTATTATTCAGGAAGCGGCGCGGGCCCAGATACCGGTGATTGGCTCCTACCATGATTTCCGTTCCACCCCGCCCGAAGATGAGATCGTTAATCGCTTGCGGCTCTTGCAGGTGCACGGGGCCTCCATCGCGAAAATTGCGGTGACTCCCTCCCATCCGGGCGACGTGGTCACGGTGCTCAATGCAACCTATCGGGCCAGCCAGGAATTGCACATACCTCTTATCACCATCGCCATGGGGGCGTTGGGCACCATGAGCCGCATTACTTCCGCTATTTTCGGGTCCGCGGGAACCTGGGGTCAGGCCGGGCATACCACGGCAGCCGGGCAGATTGCGGTAGCCGAGCTGCGCCCGGTAGTGGACGCTATCTCAGCCTGGAGCAGCGCCCCGGATACCTGGCAAAAGCCCGCGCAGGTAAAAGAGGCCGTGCTTCCGGAGAGCTAGCGTCCTAACCGTGCAGGTTGCCGGTCTGAAGGTGCGCTAAGGGCCGGCACCCGCCCTAGTTTTCAGCAGTGGTGGCCGGGGAATCCGCGGCCGGGTAATCCGCATCCAGCGCGAAGAGATCGGCCACGGTCTCCCCGCGAATAAGCCAGCGGGCCCGGCCATCACGCACCGCAATAACTCCCGGGCTGGGAAGCATATTGTAATGGGAGGCCATCACCCGGCCGTAGGCGCCGGTTCCCGGCGTGACAAGCAGGTCACCGGCGTGAATATCTTCCGGGAGGGCGACGGCGCGCACCACAATATCGCCCGATTCGCAATGTTTACCGACAACTCGGCATACGCGCGAAGAATCTGCATCCTCGGCCTGGACTCGATCCACGAGTGCCGCGGTGTAATCCGCACCGTAGAGAGCGGGGCGGATATTATCGGACATTCCCCCGTCTACCGAAACATAGGTGCGGGTGCGGGTAGTATCCACGTGGACATCTTTGATGGTTCCCACCGTGTAGAGCGTCATACCGGCCGGGGCAATAATGGAACGGCCCGGTTCCACGGATATCCGCGGGGCAGGAATGCCACTCTGGGCGCTGTGCCGGGCAACTTCCGTGGCGAGCACGGTGGCGAAGTCACGTGGGGAAGGCGGAATCGGATCCGCACCGGTGTAGCGCACCCCGTAGCCACCGCCCAGATCTATTTCGGGGATAACACTCCCCAGCTCGCGCGCCACCCGAGCCCGCAGGTCAAGGATGGCGCGTGCCGCAGCCACAAAAGCATCCGTGGCCACGATTTGGGAGCCGATATGCGAATGCAATCCCACCAGGCGCAGCCACGGATTGGCGCTAATACGCCGGATAGCCTCCCAGGCGGCACCGCTGGTGAGTGACAGGCCGAATTTTTGGTCCTCATGAGCGGTAGCAATGAAATCGTGGCCGCCCGCGTGGATACCGGAGGTTATTCGCACAACAACGGCCGCTACCCGCCCGCGGCGCGCGGCAGCCTCCGCCACCAGCTCCACTTCGGCTAAGGAATCAACTACGAGGTGGGCGACCTCATGCTCCAGGGCCAGCTCAATTTCCGCCGCGGATTTATTATTTCCGTGCAATCCGAGCTGGTGCCCCCGCGCTCCGGCCGCCAGGGCGATGCGCAGCTCTCCTTCGGAGCAGGTGTCCAGGTGGAGGCCTTCTTCCAGCATCCACCTAGCTACACCCACGCTGGCAAAAGCCTTGCAGGCGTAGTAAACATCCGCTCCCGCCAACTCCGCAAAAGCCTCGCGCATAGCGCTCACCCAGGCGGCGGCGCGAGCGCGGGCATCTACTTCGTCCAGGATGTAGAGCGGGGTGCCGAATTGCGCGGTCAGCCCGCTTACCGAACAGCCACCCACCTCGAGATCGCCGGGAACCCGGCGCACCGTAGTTGACCACACCCCGGTGGGTGAACCATCCGGGACGGGCGCGGGCAGCTGCTCGAGAGCACTCACAGCGGCGCTCACATTTTCTCCGGAGCGCTGACCCCGAGCAGGTGCAGCCCGTTAGCGAGAACCTGACGGGTTGCATCATTAACCCACAGGCGGGTGCGGTGCAGATCGCTGACTTCTTCATCCGCGCGCGGGGTGACCCGGGCCTTGCCGTACCAGGTGTGGTAGGCGCCGGCCAGTTCTTCCAGGTAGCGGGCCACCCGGTGCGGTTCGCGATTGGCCGCGGCCAGGGAGATCACTTCCGGGAAACGGGCCAGCTGCCCGATGAGATCGGAATCGGCTTGTTCCAGCAGCTCCGGCGTGAAGGCATCCGCGCGCCGCACCCCGTGTTCGGCCGCGTTACGAGCCACATTAGCGGTGCGCGCGTGCGCGTATTGCACGTAGTAGACCGGGTTGTCATTGGTATGCGAGGCCAGCACATTGAGGTCCAGCTCCAGGGTGGTATCCACCGAGGCCCGCACCAGCGAGTAGCGTGCCGCATCCACTCCCACGGCTTCCACCAGGTCTTCCAGGGTCACCACCGTGCCAGCGCGCTTGGACATACGCACCAGCACGCCGTCACGCTTGAGGTTGACCAGCTGGCCGATGAGGATTTCCATATTGCCGCCCTTGCCGGCGGTATCCCCAAACGCGCGGGCCATGGCGTACATGCGCCCGATGTAACCGTGGTGATCCGCGCCGAGCATATAGACGGCATGATCGGCACCGCGGTGGCGCTTATCGAGGTAGTAGGCGATGTCACCGGCGAAGTAGGCGGTTTCCCCATCCGATTTCACGATGACGCGGTCTTTATCATCACCGAAATCGGTGGAGCGCAGCCATACCGCGTTATCTTCTTCGTAAATAACACCGCGTTCACGGAGTTTTTCGATGGCCGCGGCAACCGCTCCGGAATCGTGGAGGGATTGTTCGTGGAAGAACACATCGAATTCAGCCCGGAAATCAGCCAAGGAATTCTTGATCTCCGCGAACATGAGCTCCACACCACCGGCGCGGAATACTTCCTGAGCTTCGGCTTCCGGGAGGGTGCGCGGATCGGGATGCCCGGCAGCTAGTTCCTGGGAAATAACCTGCTGCGCAATATCGGAAATATATGTTCCACCGTAGCCATCTTCCGGTGTTTCACGGCCCAGTGCCGCGGCCAGCAAACTTTCCGAGAAATGGTTGATCTGGTTGCCGTGATCATTGAAATAGTATTCGCGCACGACATTAGCGCCGGTAAAGCTGAGAATCCGGGCGAGGGTATCCCCCACCGCGGCCCAACGCGCTCCTCCGATGTGGATAGGACCGGTGGGGTTCGCGGAGACGTATTCCAAATTGACGGTGGTCCCGGCGCCGGCTTGCGAGGAGCCGTAGCGCTCCGCCTGCTCCACGATGGTGCGGGCTAATTCCCCAGCGGCACCCGCGGAGAGGCGAATATTAATAAAACCGGGGCCGGCTACCTCTACCTGGGCAATGCCGGCGACGCCCTCGAGGCGCCCGGCCAGCAGGGTGGCTAGATCGCGCGGGGGCATTCCCGCGCGCTTGGCGAGCTGCATGGCCACATTCGTGGCCCAATCCCCGTGCTCACGCGAACGCGGACGTTCGATTTTCACCGCGGGAATATCACCATCGAGGTGAAGCTGACCTTCATTACGTGCGGCGTTAATTTCCGCCGCGATACATGCACTGAGTTCTTCCGGAGTCACGTGTCTAAGTGTACGTGCTAACCCCGACAAAATTGCACCGCCACCCGCGGACGCACAAGATGCGAAACTCCAAGTAAGAATCCAGGTATTTTTCCCGGCGCCTACCAACGTGGTAAAGTAGCGCAGTGCGCCCCGATAGCTCAGGGGATAGAGCGTTCGCCTCCGGAGCGAAAGGCCGCAGGTTCGAATCCTGTTCGGGGCACAAATCGCATCAAGATGGGCCCGCGTATCGAAAGATATGCGGGCCCATCGCGCTACGCTGGTGGCCCGAGCTGCGCCGTCGTTCCACAAGCGCCCCGTCGTTCCGCAACGCGCGCGGGCGCAACACGCCACCGCTACTTAATACTCAACAACCAGGCGCCCCACGACCTCGTGGTTCTTGAGCTTCTCGATACCCTCGGGAATCTCCTCGAAGGGGATGGTGGTGACCTGCGGGGTGAGTTTGCCGGTGGCCATGAACTCGTAAATCCCGGCAATATCTGCCTTGGTACCGCCGTTGGAGCCAACGAGGCGGCACTGGTTGAGGATGAGACTCTTCGTGGAAATAAGGGATTCCAGCTTGCCCATTCCCACAACCACCACGGTGCCATCACGGCGGATAATATCCACGGCGTCCGCGGTGGTGGTGCCGAAACCGGCAAAGTCTACGATGAGATCAAAGGTAATATCCGAGAAGTCTTTGATGCTCCCTTTTACGCCCTTGGCGCCGATCTTTTCGGCCAGCGGCCACACCTTTTCGTTGATTTCAGCCACGTACACATCCGCGCCGGCGAGGACCGCCACCCGCGCACCGATCTGCCCGAGCCCACCCAGGCCAATAATTCCCACGGTTTGGCCCTTTTGCAGGCCACCCTGGGTCACAACCGCCGCGTGGGACGTCATCCCGGCATCGGTTGCCGCGGCGCCCAGAACAAAATCAACCCCGTCCGGAAGCGGGACAAGCGCTTCGGCCGGAACCGCCATTTTTGGAGCGAAACCGCCATCGAAACTGTAGCCCGGGGCGCCGGCCGCGGTGGTGGGGCACACACCTACGCGGTCCCCGACCTGGTATTCGGTGACACCCTCGCCCACTTCGGCCACAACGCCCGAATTTTCATGCCCGATGGTGATAGGCCGTTTGGCGAGCATAGATAGCCAGCCCTCGTCCGTGAGCAGACCAACATCCGAGTGGCAAATACCGGCCGCCTTCATCTCCAGAACTACTTCGCCCGGACCTGCCGTGGGTTCAGGAACCTCATTGAGAACAAGAGGTTCATGGGTATTGGTAAATTGCCAAGCCTTCATCACAACTCCTTTTATGTGGCGGTGCGGCGCTTCGGTGCACCGCAAGGGACTTTAAGCCTAGCATTTCTTGTTTGTTTCGTCACTATTTACGCGATGGTTGCGCTGAGAGCGTGCGATGCGAGCGCGGTGCGGGAGATGGTACGACGCCGCCGCTACCTGCCGCGCTCCCCTCCCGCTACCGGGGTTTAAATCCGCACCGAGTACTGCGAGCGGTCGAAATAGTTGCGCATAGTGCTCGGTTCGTCGGTAATAATGCCATCAACACCCAGGTCAAGGAGTCTCTCCGCCTCCGCGGCCGAATTAATTGTCCAGGCGTGTACCGCCAGACCCTGCGCGTGAGCGAGCTGCACAAAACGAGCGGTGAGCACGGGAACCGGGCGCCCGAGCTTACCGTCCTCCTCCTCGCGGCGGCGCAAGCGTGAAAGAGTGCGGGGTAGCGAGCGCGGGCGGGGCAGCGCGATATCGACCGGCACCTGAACGGCCTGGAAGCCGCGCTGCGAGCCGGGGAATTTGGCGATGCGCACCCCCTGCACCCCGGGCAAGCGGGAGAGAGCCATAAGCCAGGCCACCGCGGAGCGGCCCAGTGAAAATGTGGCTCCCGGGAGCTGACTCCGCATACGCTCCACGCGAGGCTGGGAGAAACTTGCCAGGCACACCCGCCTGGCAGCCCCGGTGCGCCGCACCGCCGCCACCAGCGGTTCCACGGCCGCATCGGATTTCGCGTCGAGATTAAAAACAGCATCCGGGAAGGCGTCAAGGACTTCGTCTAGGCGCGGCGGGCGTTCCCCGGCTTCGTTACGGACCTGCGCAACTTCCGCCCAGGTGTGTGCACTGACCGGGCCGACCCCGTCCGTAGTGCGGTCCAGAAGCGGATCGTGGAGAATAACCGCCACCCCGTCCGCGGTGGTATGCACATCCGATTCGATATGCCGAAATCCCGCGCGGTAAACAGCATCGAAAGCGCGCAGGGAGTTTTCCGGGTATTCGTTACCGCCACCGCGGTGGGCGATGATGAGCGCCGGCCCATCAATATCGTAGAGTCGCCCCATTACTTACAATCCGCCTCGAGAGGCTGGGCTTGACGTTCTTCCAGGAAGGCGAGCGGGTCGAGGAGTTCGTCATTGGCGGCGTGAATCTCCAGGTGGAGGTGCGGGCCGGTGGAATAGCCATTCGAACCCACCGCTCCGATCACGTCACCGGCCTTGACCTTGTCACCGGCCTTGACGAAAACTCCGTCGTCGTACATATGGATATACCAGGAGCTGAACTTTTCCCCGTTAATGGTGTGCTCAATAATAATGAGATTATTGGAGCGACCCTGGATGCCTTCGCCAGCGTGCTTGACCACACCGTCGGCAATGGCATGGATCGGGGTACCGGCCGGAGCGCCGAAGTCCTGCCCGGCGTGGGAGGATACCTCACCGGAAATCGGATCCACGCGGGTGCCGAAAGGCGAGGTGAGGCGGTAGCTGCCCTCGGGAAGTGGCTTAACGATAAGGCGATCCGTGGGGATATCAAAAGCGGCGCGGGTGCCGGAAGCCCCGGCGGAAGTGGGGCAGGCACGACGCGGATTTTCTGCCGCGGTGCGGGCCTGGGCGCGCTGAATCGCACCGACTTCCCCGGTGAGCTGGGCGGGGGTGGTGAATTCTTCCGCTACGGGTGCCACAAAAGCCGGGTTGGCGGCCTGCGCCGCATTCCCCTGCAAGGTGGACATGACGGGAAGTACCATACCCAGGCAGGCCACCGCGCCAATAAGAATATTGCGGTAGGGAGAAACGGAACGCGCCACCGCCCATTGCGCGGCAGCACCGGCCAGGATACGGTCTGAACGTTCCCGGTTCTGCGCGCGCCCGCGGGCTTCACCCGCACGCAGCGCCGCGCCAATTTCCGATTCGGAGAGGACTTCCGTGCCCTCGCTATCGGTAATTCCCCCCGCGGCGCCGATTCCTGCGGTAGGCGCTGCCTCGCAAGCGGCGACGGTCAAAGAAGAAGGAAGAACGACGCCGAAAGCGGCCCCGCGCCCCACTTCTACCTGCGGTTTCAGTTCCGGGGTGGGGAGCGCTGCGGTATCTGACTCGGTGCTTGCGGGTACCGCGGTGCAGGCCCGTTTGCCGCGCGCGGGAAGCTCACGCACCGTTGCGAGCGGTGCGTGTGTTGAGGTTGAAGCAACCGGAGCGAGCGCTGCAGCTGTTGCTACCGTTGCGGCCGTTTCTACGGTTGCGACCGGGGCGATGGCAGCAGCGCGACGCCCGCGCCGCGCGGATTGTGATGCTTCAGCCCGTTTGCCGGGGGCGCGCACCCGGTCAGTACCTTCTGCGGTAGGCACCGCCCGGGAAGTTGAACGGGATACCGGAGCGGCAGCACGGCGGGCACGGCCGGCAGAAGTTTCAGGCAAAGCAGACACGGCATGCGAAGTGGGAATCGCATCCGCAGCAGGCGCTACGTGTGATGCGCGCGCGGCGTGTGACGGGGCCGTGTGCGAGCCTGCAAGCCGCGAGCTTTCCGCACCCACATCCGCGGTGCTGCGCACGGCGCGTTTCCCAACGCGCTCCTGCGGAGCCTCGCTCGCCCGGACAGCCCTGCGCCCGCCGCGAGAGGTGTGGTGTGCCGCGCTCACTGCTCTCCTTATAATTTCCACCCCGAGACCGGTCATTCCACCGGCCTATTACTGTTACAAAATGATAACGGTCAGCGCTCGAAAGGCAAAGAGTTTTCGCCACATGACCCGTCGTGCCCCGCACGCTAGCCACGCCATCCCGCTCCCGAAGCACACTCATGACACACCACTATATCGGCGCTATCTCGCGGTTTTAGGAACGGCGCTGCATGGAATCACGCACGTCTCCGACGAGGTCCTCAATCACGTCTTCGAGGAAGATCACACCCGTTACCTTTCCGTTATCTTCCACGATGGCCATATGCGTACCCGAGGTTTGCATAGTCCGCAGGGCATCCTCCACACCCGTACTGGCGGCCAGGCTGCGCACCGGCCGCACCAAGCGGGCGGAAATGGGCAGTTCGCGCTGGGCGGCGTCGAGAATATCTTTCACGTGAATATACCCGACGATATTCCCGCCACTGACCAGCGGGAAACGCGAATACCCGTGGTCCGCCACCAGCCGTTCCACCTGCGCGGGCGTGGCGGTGCGCGGGCAGGTCACCACCTTATCTAGGGGCAGCATGGTGTCCCCCACCTGGTGTTCGGAAAATTCCAGCGCCCCGGTAATAAGACCCTGGGTATCTTGGAGCACCCCGGCCGCTTGGGACGCGTGCACAATCGCTGCTACTTCGGAAGCGGTAAAAGCGGAGATGACCTCATCTTTGGGTTTCATACCCATCCAGGAAACGATATGCACCGCGAGCCAGTTGAGGGATCCGGTTACCGGGCGGAAGATTCTGTCAAAAATCAGCAGCGAGGGCACGAAAAGCATTCCGAGGCGTTCGGGATGGGTGACCGCGAGATTCTTCGGCACCATTTCTCCCAGGATCACGTGCAGGGCGGTCACCAGGAGCAGGGCCAGCACAAAAGCGATGGTGTGGGCGAGGACCGCCCCGGCACCCACCGCGGCCAGCGGTACCAGCAGCAGGGCCGCGAGCGCCGGTTCCGCGAGCGCCCCGAGGGCCACCGAGCACAGGGTTACGCCGAGCTGGCAGGCGGCCAGCATTTCATTGAGGTTGCGGGAGGCCGCCAGGGTTTTCGCGGCGCGCGGATTACTTTCCGCCAGGGGTTCCAGGCGAGAGGGCCGCGAGGCGGTGAGCGCAAACTCGCATGCCACGAAATAAGCGTTTCCGGCGAGCAGCAGCACGGTGAGAATAAGGGCGAGGGTATTACTCATGGATTTTCACCTCCACCGTTTCCACGCGTCGTTCGTCCATAGCGCGCACGGTCAGCTGGGCGTCGTCGACCTCCACCGTATCCCCCACCACGGGAATGCGGCCAAGTTCGGCCATAATCAGCCCTCCGAGGGTTTCGTAGGGACCGTCTTCGGGCAGGCGCACCCCGCAGATACGGAAAGCTTCGTCCGGGCGCAGCAATCCGGGCACCACCCAGGTTCCCGGGGCGGTGCAGCGCGCGCCTCCGCCGCGGCGGTCGTGTTCGTCCGAAATATTGCCGACGATTTCTTCCACGGCGTCCTCGAGCGTCACGATTCCGGAGGTGCCGCCATATTCGTCGACGACGACGGCCGTTTGGCCACCGATATCTCGGAGCACCACGAGGAGCTCGGGTAATTCCATCGTTTCGGGTACCGCAAACGCTTCGCGCATCACCGAGGAGGAAGTAACGGGCACCTCCGCGCGACGTTCGGCGGGAATGGCCACGGCGGGGCGCAGGTGCGCGAATCCACGAATATCGTCGAGGCCGCCCTCACCCACCACGGGGAATCGCGAGAAGCCGGTGGTACGCGCCGCGGTGATCACATCCGCGGCGGAGGCGCTTTCTTCCAGGTACTCCACCCGGCCACGGTCGGTCATAATATCGATGGCGGTGAGCCCGCCCGCGCCGATGGAGGCGGTCAGCAGGCGTGCGGTGGAGGGCTCCAGGGTTCCTGCTGCCGCGGATTGGCGCACCAGGGCACCCAGTTCCGGACCCGAGCGCGCCCCGGAGATTTCATCGGCCGGTTCCACGCCCATGCGGCGCAGCAACCAGTTCGCGGTGGCGTTGAAAGACACGATCACGGGTTTGAACACCACGCTGAAGGCGTGCAGGGGCCCGCCCACCCGGGCCGCGGTGCGCAGAGGTTCGGCCAGCGCCATATTTTTCGGCACCAATTCCCCGACGAGCATGGAGAAGAGATTGACGAGGAGGAAGGCCGCGGCCGCGGCAATAGCAACCGCCGCAGCACGTGCCACCCCGGCCGCACCGAGCCAGCCCGTCAATATTTCCGTGAGGGGTTGTTGAGCCACGTAGCCGAGCAGGATCGTGGTGATGGTAATGCCCACCTGGCAGGCGGACAGGAAGAGGGAGAGGTGGTGGAGGCGTCCGGCCACACTGGCGGCGGCCGGGTCCTCAGCGGCGCGTGATTCCACCGCGGCAGGATCCAGGGCCACCAGGGAGAATTCCGCGGCCACAAAAAGCGCGGTTCCCAGCGTGAGGAGGATGCCAAGAAGTAAGAGAAGAGCGTTGGTCACATAAACTCCAGGGTAGGTACTTCTTGCAGTCTAGCGATTCCTGCGTCCCGCGCGGCGAGCACGGTAGGATTTACGTAGTAACAAGGGAGGCAGCCGTGGATTCTTTACGTGTCATCTTCATAGGCGATGAGTTGGTGGCCGGGTACGGCGATGCGCGGGCCCTCGGATGGACGGGCCGCGTTATGGCACGCACTCTCACCGATCCTCCGCTTCTCCCCCTCACTTTGGCTGTGCCCGGTGAAACGATTTCGGAGATGGCGGAGCGCTGGGAGCGGGAAGTTGCTTTGCGTACCGGACCGGATATTGAGGCGCGCCTGGTTATCGGGCTGGGTAGTCACGATCTGGAGCGCGGGGGCACCATGGCGCGGGCGCGCCTGCACCTGGCGAACTTGCTGGATTCCGCGGACCGTATGCGGATGCGCCCCTTCGTGGTGGGCCCGCCCCCGCGCCCGGATCTGCCCCGCGATGTGCAGCTCAATTTGTCCAATGCCTACCGGGATGTCACGGAGCGGCGCCGTTTCCCCTTCGTGGATACTTTTAGCCCGCTGGTTGACCACGAGCAGTGGAATACCGATATGGACCTGAGCGGGGGCTATACGCCCCGCCAGGCCGGTTACGGGCTTATGGCCTGGCTGGTGCTCCACCACGGGTGGAACCAGTGGCTCGGGATTCGCGAAGCTCTTTAGTGGCTTAGTAGTATGCTCCCTGCCGGAAATCCCAGCTGAGGAATGATTCGGAAAGCAGCTGGAGAATCCGATCCAGGTACACACCCTTACGGATAAGTACCGGCGCCGGGGCAACCATGCGCTGCCCGTTCTGTTCGGGCACCAGTTTCCCGGATTCATCTACGAAAGACACCATTACCCCCTGCTCCCATCGCGTGGCTTCTGAGGCATCGGGCTGGATGGACGTCACGTAGTCATCGGCTTCGATCACCAGGTCCGCTTCGGTGGCGATATCGGTTCCGATCCCTTCCACCTTGCCGCGGTTCCCGCGCCCGGAAGGGTTCGCCGAGGAGGCAAAGACCAGCTTCTCATCCTTCTCCCACAGCTCCGCCGCGATCTGCTCGGCAGCCCTACCGTAGCGAATCACGAAACAGGAGGTTCCGCGTCCGTCGCGCACCAGATTACGCGCTTCGCCTTCTTCCGGAATGTAGTGTTCGGCAGCCTCGGCACGCCAGGGCAGGATGCAGCCCATGAGGATGTCTTCGTCCCAGTTCTTCTGGTAAAAATCGCGAATTTCCGGGGTGAGTTGCGCCAGGGTTTCCAGTTCTTCCATGGAGCCGCACAGCACCACGGCGGGCTTATTGCGTTTGCGGTTCTTCACCGCGAATTTGCGTTCCAGCCCGGCCGAATCGGTGGTGGCGATAATATAGCCGACCTTGGTGGGGACCACGCACATGGCGCCGCCCGCGCGAAGCAGCTGGGTGGCTTCCGTATTCAGTTCGCCATTCCAGTGCACATATCCTTCAGCCACGCGGGCCTCCTTCTCTTCTACCGTGGGTGGTTCCGTTTCCTCGAGAAACGTACGCGCGGTGGTCGTTTCTAGTACGACGCCGCCCGGCGCGTGCCGCGCCGGGAAACCGCGCACTCTGGAGACTAATGTAAATTCCAGATTCTGAGACGAAATGTTCACATATTGGACGCGCGCGCATCGTTCCGCGGACTAAAATACCCGCCTGTCCGGGGGAGATACGGAGTAACATATCGGGTGGATTGTCGAAAATATCGCCGATTGCCAATGAGGACACGGCAAGGCACACACCTACGGAAGGGCACTAGCGGGAATGAGCGGAGTGGGATCTGAGGGAATCGACGTTCTTGTTGTGGAATCCGGAATCCTCCGCGTTGAGATCTCCTATGCAGGGAAAACCGGCTGGGCACTTGCCCATAACCAGGTTCCAGTTATCAAAAATATCCTCGCGACCAATACGTCGGATAGTGAGGCGAGTGAACAGGCGCATCTGGAACTGAGCGCTCGCATTGGCGCGGATTCACTTTTCGACCTCACGGTTCCCCTTCCTGAACTCCGGCCCGGAAAAGCCGCCCCGGTAGCACCGCGTTTCCTCGCGCACACCCGCCTCGACCCGAATAATCCCCTATTACAGGCAACCGAATCCCAACCCGGAACCCTGGAAGCACATCTGCGCACCGAGGGGAGTTCCGCGGCCGGGTATGCCCGAGCCGATATACGTATCCTCGCTCCGAATGAGTGGTTCCACGCTCCGGCATATTTTGAGTCGCTGGCGGCTTTTGCGCAGCCCAACGCCCCGCAGATTCCCGCGCTGGTGCGCAAGGTCTCCGATTTACTCAAGGAAGCCACCGGCGATGCCTCAGTGCAGGGCTACCAGGCCGGTATCGAACGGGTGCTTCAAATCATGTCGGCTGCCTACGCGGTTTTAGCCGCGGAGGATATCCGTTACGTCACCCCACCCGCTTCTTTCGAAAATACCGGCCAGCGCATCCGCACCACGGAGGAAGTTCTTACCGCGAAAGCCGGCACCTGCATCGACCTGGTCCTGACCTACGCGGCCCTGGCGCAGTCCTGCGGGCTGCTCCCGGTGATTATTTTGGTGCCGGGGCACGCCCTCGTTGGTATTGCGAGCACGGAGGATGGCCTGCGCGAACCGGTTATTACCGAACCGGCCTCCATCAATAATTATTTACGTTCCGGTGCAGTTCTTGCCTTGGATGCTGCTTTTTACGACGCCGCGCTCAGCTTCCCAGATAACCTCAATCGCACCAAGGCGAAGCTGACAGACGGTACTGTTCTTGCCCTTATTGGATTGGCGGAATCGCATAGAGATGGATTGCGCCCGCTTCCCACTCAAGCCCCTCCGGCTGCCGCCCTACCGGATGCTTCGGCCTCAGCTCCAGCCGAGGCCGCCGCGTCCGCGCCTCATGCGCACTCCCCCGCGGCGGCTATTCGCGCTGCCGGGAAACTGGCGCGGCAGTTGGCCGGAGAGGATTCCGCGGACTATCTCACTTTGGATACCAGCGATGCGGCGCCGGCCCGGGTGCAGCGCTGGAAGCGCGAACTCCTCGACCTCACTTTGCGCAACCGCCTCCTCAATATCAAACCGGCCAAGGAAGTCCTGGAATTCGAAGTTCGAGCCGGAATGCTGGCGGATATTGATGATCGCATTTCCCGCGGGGATCGCATTACGATGCGCGCCCAGGATGATCTTTCCGATAACCGTTTCCTGCGCGGAACCACGGATGTGAGTGATTTATCCGATGCTGAGGTGAGCGATGAACTGAGCGAGCGCGGCATCCTCTTCGGGCACGTAACCGAGTACCGCTACGCCGAGTTCTTCAAGAACTTGGCTCGCACCACGAAAACGCTGGCGGAGGAAACCGGATCAGCCAATCTTTATCTCATGCTCGGAACGATGCGCTACACCAGCAAAAACGGGAAAGATGCCAGCGCACCGCTTTTCCTCCTCCCGGTACGGCTAGGGGGCGGTTCGGGCCGTTCCCGTTTCACAATCCAAGCCGATAACAGCGCTGAGGCCACCCCCAACCACTCTCTGGTGGAATGGCTCCACCAGGAACACGGCGTGCATATCACCGCGCTTTCCGAACCGAAACTTGATGCTTCCGGTCTCGATATTGACTACGCGCTCCGTGAGATTTCCGCCGCGCTGGTGCGCGAGAATCTTCCCTTTACGGTGACTCGGGATGTCTACCTGGGTATCGCAAAATTCTCCACATTCGGAATGTGGCGGGATCTGCGCGATCACTGGGATATTTTCATGGAATCTCCGGTATTCGAACACCTGACGCTGCGCCCCGGGGAAAGCTTCGTGGAGCCGAGTGACCTCCCACCGATTGAGCAGATTACCCCGAATGAGGCGGAACTTAATCTTCCTATTCCCGCCGATGGCGCGCAGATGCGAGTGGTATCCGCGGCCGGTCAGGGATATAGCTTCGTGGTGGAAGGACCTCCGGGAACCGGAAAATCCCAAACTATCACAAATATCCTGGCCCACCTCCTGGAACAGGGGAAACGGGTACTCTTCGTGGCGGAGAAGCAGGCCGCGCTCGACGTCGTCAAAACACGCATGGAACGCATTGGCCTGGCACCTTTTATTCTCGATTTACACGGCGGGGAGCAACGCCCCCAGGCTATTCGGGATCAATTGCGCGGCGCGATTGACGCGAGCGTTCATTACGATATGCACCGCTGGGATAATGCGCGGGCACTGCTGCGTTCCCGCCTCGAACCCCTCGCGGCCTACCCGGCGCTTGTGCACGGAATGAATGCGGCCGGGCATTCGCTCTGGTCGGCCGTCACCGCGTCTCTCGATCTTGGCGAGGGAGCGGTCGCGGTAGTTCCACAACGCTTCGTCACCGATCCGAATGCTCGCGCAACTATCGCCACTATCGATGAAGCGCTGCCCAATATCGCGGTGCGTGCACGCAGTACCGATCTGGCCGCCATGTCCGCCTGGCAGCTGGTGGGCCCGTATCACGCCCCGCTCCCCGAACTCATCCATGCTTTCGACGGGCTCGCGGCCATGGCCGCGCAATGCGAGAAATACCCGGAGCTGGTCGATACCCTGGGGAGCGTTCCGCTTGCGGACGTACGCAAGGCACTCGATGGAACCTCACCGCTACTGGATCCGGATGAGGCCCGGCAGCTGGCCTCCTCCACCTGGAAAATCGCGACGGTCGCCGATAAGCTCTCCCGGCTCACTCCCGAACTTGAGTTTTTCACCGATATTTTCTCTCCCGCATTCTTCGCGTACGGCGATACCTCCGCACTCAGCCGCGCGCTCGATGAACTCGCGGAGGGCGGCTTCTTCGGGAAGAAGAAGCGCGTGGCAGCGTACCGTTCGGCCCTTATTCCGGCGCTACCCGCCGGGCGGGAACCGGATATTGAGGGCGAGCACTCCCCTGATACAGTCCGGGCCGCTCTCGGCCGGCTGAGCTATATGCGCCGCGCCCTAGCTGATCTGGAAACAGAACTAGAAAACATCCCGGGAGCTCGCCAGCGCGTGAGTGTGGCTCTCAGCGACCCGAGCGCTCCGGCAGCGCTCGCGGAGGCCGCGGATTCTCTCCAGCGTTCTTTGGAGCTTTCCACCCGCTTCCCCGCCCTGGTGGAGCTCACCCGCCGCGCCGACAGCCTGGATGATGCTCGCGCCGCGCTCGACATCATTAGCTCCACCTGGGACGCCTGGGTGAGCGCCGCCGATCTGCAACTCCCCTCGGAAAACCGGTGGATGAGCGTTTTCCAAGAATGGTATCCGCGCTGGTCAGCAGCCGGGCGCGATTCCCTGGCTGCCGCGGTCGAATGGCACCGCGCCACCGCGATCTTGCGCAAGAACGGCCTGGAAGAATTCCAGCACCAAATCGAAAGGGGTGAGGTGCCCGACCGTGATATCTCCCTCGCCTTCCGCCGCGGGGTGGCCTCCACCAGCGCGGAAGAACGCATGCGCGCCTTCAGCGGCCATATTTCCCTCTCGGAACAAAATAGTTCGGATCTCACCCGCCTCCAGGAAGCTTTCGCCACCATTCAGGGTGAAGCCACCCAGGCGCTACCGGCCACCCTTATGGCGCGGCGGTCCTTCCGCCCCGGGGAGCTCCACGGAAAAGTGGGAACCCTGCGGCGCAACCTGGATCGCAAACGCGGGGCACGCAGTTTCCGCTCCTTGCTGGAAGAATTCACCGAGGAGATCCTGGAAGCCACACCCTGTTTCTTCGCTAGCCCGGCATCGCTTGCCACATTCGTAGATCCCACTGCCGTAGTTTTCGACGTCGTCATTTTTGACGAGGCGAGCCAGATTACCGTTGATCAGGCGATGGGTGCCATCGGCCGCGCCAAAGCGGTGATCATTTCCGGGGATAGCCGGCAGATGCCGCCTACGCGGTTCGGGAAAACTGGCCCGTTCAGCGGTGATGATGAGGATCTTGACGATCCGGATCGCCCGCTCGTGGAGACGGTGGTCAGCGATCTGGAGTCGATTCTTTCCGAGGCGGTCGAATCGGGCCTGCCGCGCCTGTGGCTCTCCTGGCACTACCGTTCCCGGGATGAATCCCTCATTGCCTTCTCCAACGAAGCCTATTACGAAGGTAAACTCTCCAGTTTCCCCTCGCCGGGTAACGCGGCGCTTTTCGGCGGTGCGGGCGTGAGTATGCGGCGCGTTTCCGGAACGTTCGACCGCAGCCGCGGGGCCACCTTCCGCACGAATCGGGTGGAAGCCGAAGAAATCGTGCGCGATATTCACCGGCGCCTTAATTCGCCGGCATTAGCGCACCAATCAATCGGTGTTGTCACCTTCAATATCCAGCAGCGCAACCTCATCCTTGACCTGCTGGAAGACTCGCGCGATCCCCTCATCCGCGCCGCGATGGAACAGGAAAAGGATCCGCTTTTCGTCAAGAATCTCGAAAACGTCCAGGGTGACGAACGCGATGTCATTATTTTCTCCACCGCATTTTCACCGCGCGAACCCGGTGGCCCCCTTCCCCTCAATTTCGGGCCGCTCAGCCGCGAGGGCGGTGAACGCCGCTTCAACGTCGCCATTACCCGCGCCCGCAGCGAGGTGCTGGTGGTCACCTCCTTCGATCCGGAGGACATCGACCTCAATCGCACCCGCTCGCGCGGAATGCAGGACTTACGTGAATATATGTTGCGGGCCCGCGCGCGTACTCAGAACGACGGCGCAGCTCCCGCACCGGCCGATTCGGCTGCGGAAGCCAGTTCTGCACTTCCCCGCGCCCTGAGCATTAATGACAACCCGGTGCGTGACCGACTTATGCGTGAGCTGCGCGAGCGTGGCTGGGAAGTGCAGGGCGATTACGGCCTCTCTAGTTACACCCTCGATATCGTGGTGCGCGAGCCGGGTAGCAAGGTGTGGCTTCTGGCTGTCATGTTCGATGACGAAAAATGGAGTTCGCTCCCCACGGTGACCGATCGTGATATTACTCCGCAGCTGCTGACCTCCATGATGGGGTGGCTCGCGGTGGAACGGGTGTGGCTTCCGGAGCTGCGGCGCGATCCGGCTGGGGTCATTGACCGCATTGATGCTTCGGCACGGGAAGCCAAGGAACGGTATGCGGCAGAGGAACGGAAGGCCGAGAAACGCCAGGAGCGGGCCGCGAAAAAGCTGGCCGGCCGCAAAGCCAAACTCGCTCGCCGCGAACCGGAAAGCACCCATCAGGACCCGGATGCCGAATCGGCTCTCACCTGGCGTGAAGTCCCCTCGGCGCATCGCAACACGCACACGAAAGCAAAACGTGCGGCCGAACCAGCGCAGCACGGAACCCCGGAGGATCCGCAGCCAACCCCGCAATCTGCTCCGCATCCGAAGCGAAGTACAATTCGGGTCGCTCTCAAGCCAGCCACCCCGGAAAATCCCACTGACACATCTGAGGGACGCTGGCGTTTTGGGGAAGCCTGGGAAAAACACGGCACGAAACCCGGAGAATCCGTTCGTCGCATAAGCGAGAGCGTTGATGACTGGGGTACCGATATTCCGCCATGCCCAGCACCGTTAACTCTCCCGGACACGTCGCCCTTGGGGAGCCGCGAGGAGCTGGAGTTCCCCATGTCTACCGCGCGCACAGCCGAAGTTCGCGAAGCCGTGCGGGAGATGATCGAAGAGAGTGCACCGCTTCCTTTGCAGTCCTTGCGGGTAGCGATTGTTAAGAGGTTTGGACGGCAACGGACCTCCGAAAAGGTCAACAAAATCCTCGATACGTTCATCCCTCAGGATCAGATTTTCGTTGATGATTCCGATGGCCAAGAATTTGTATGGCCTGAGGATGTTTACCCGGAGAATTGGCATTATTACCGGCCCTATCCCGGCCGAGGCATCAACGAGATTCCGTTGCGCGAAATCTATAATATGGCGCGCGTATTGGTTGACAAGTATCCGGAAGAATACCAGTGGGGCGAATACCCTGATGAGGATTTCGTGCGCCGTATTCTCAAAGAATTCAGCCTCTTGCGGCTCAGCCCGGATTCCCAAGCTCGGGTGAGCGAAGCGGTGCTTTTGTACGGTAACGAGCACCGGGACTAGCCGGCAGCAAAGCGGCTCCCGCACTGAGCATAATGCGGGAGCCGCTTATTTTCTACCATTCAAGCGGATCGCTTGTGCCGCCCTCGTAGCGGGCCGCCTTAACGGATTCAGCGAAACCGGGATTACCCCGGCCTTGCCGGCTTACCCGAGCGGGCGGCGCTGGTAGAGGCGCAGTGCGAGCCAGAGGAGCGCGCAGGCAGCGAGCGCCGTCGTCGTTACTATCCACCCCACAGGCCCGCGGCCAGAACCACCACGGAAAGCAAGAAAACAATGGCGAGCAGCCAGAGTGCCGCTAAGGCTTGCCAGATTTACTCGTAGTGCGTCCACATCCTTAGAATCGTGACACACCTACGTTCTTCATCCACTTCGTAAACAAGGCGATGCTGAATATTGATCCTTCGCGAAAAGCATCCCGAAAGTTCACCAATAAGCTTCTCGTATCGCGGCGGTGTCTCAAAGGTATTGCGCGTTAAGATTTCGAGCAACTGGGCGGCCTTGATTTTAAGGCCGCTTTGAGAGAGAAGTTTCGCGTCTTTTCGAGCCTGACGAGAGAATTCTAACGACCATGCCTCTACCAATCGAGAGCCTCACTCGTGCCACCCTCACGCCGAGCCTCCTTTACCGACTCAACGAAACCGGGAATGTTCGACAAGTACAAGGTTTCTTGAATAGCACGCCAGTCATCTTCCCCAACCAGGACAGCGTTATGGCGTTGCCCCGAAATGGTAACCGGCGTGCTTTCCTCGTTTACGTCATCAATAAGACGATACAGATTCGCTCTAGCCGCGGTCGTAGTTATAACGTTCATACCAGTAGCGTACGCCATTCCGTACGAACTCTCTAGAGGTACTCCCCTCCCAATTACCCGAGCGGGCGGCGCTGGTAGAGGCGCAATGCGAGCCAGAGGAGCGCAAAGGCAGTGAGCGCCGTCGTCGTACCTATCCACCACAGGCCCGGAACCTCGGCACCACCCGCCACGGCGCCCACAGCATCGTTCAAACCGAGCGGAGTGTAGCGCGCGCCCGCTTCCCACATGCCACCGAACGCCAACACGAGGTAGGCAACGAAACCGATACCCGCGCTGGCCAGCATATTTCCCGTTGCCACCGCGGCCAGAACCACCACGGAAAGCAAGAAAATAATCGCGAGCAGCCAGAGTGCCGCGGCTCCCAGGAGCGCGAGCACGGCGCCGTCGTCGAAAAGAATGCGGGTGAGGATGCCGGCCACTGTGCTGCCGCCGAAAGCCACCGCTGCCACCAAGAGCACCGTGCTCAGCATTTTCCCGGCGAAAACGGCCGTGCGGCTCACCGAGCGCGTCACGATCAACACCACCGGGCCGCCGAGCATCCCGGTGACGATCTGGTAGGCGCCGAGCATCACGAAAAGCATCCCGAAAATCTGGTGGAGGTTTGTCACCCATTGCGCGTGCGCCTGGATCCAGGTGGGCTCGGCCATGACCGCGCCGAGCGCCGCCGCGGTATCCGGCCCGGCCAGCGCGGCAATAATATCGGGGGCGTAGAGCGCCGTGAGCGGGGAAACCACCGCGAGCAGCAGCGCCAGGCCGAGCACCACCCAGGTGCTGGGCACCCGCAGCAGGCGGCGCAGGTCGTAGCGCAGCACCGCACGGTTGCCGGTGCGGATGTGCGTCGCGTGAGTGCGCGCAGCGGGGCGATCCGTAGCGCGACTGCCCGTAACGCGAGTATCAGCAGAACTCATTGGCTTACCTTTCCGCGCGAGAGGTATTCGTATACATGCTGGAGCGAGGGCGGAGCAACATCGAGCTGCGCCTCCACGCCCGCCGCCCCGCACGCCGCCGCGATGGCGCTACGCGCCGCCTCGGTATCCGCGCGCGCCACGCTGACCTGCACCGTGGCGCGTTCGGGCCGGTAGAGCGCGAGCACCTCATCGAGGGGCCCTTCGGCCAGGAGCGTGCCCTCGTGCAGCATCCCCACGTGGTCGCATACCTGCTGCACATCCGCGAGCAGATGCGAGGTGAGAAGCACCGTGGTACGCCCGGCCAGCTCGCGAATAATATTCAGCACATCGGCGCGGCCGAGCGGATCGAGGGCGCTCGTCGGTTCGTCCAGCACCAGGAGCCGCGGGGCACCCACCAGCGCCAGGGCAATTCCCAGGCGCTGCGTCATGCCGCGGGAAAACCCGCCGATATTCCCCGGGGCGCGGGTCAGGCCCACCAGCTCGAGCAGATTTGCGGCCCGGCGGCGAGCCACCGCGCGTTCCACCCCGGACACCTCGCCGAAAAACTCGAGGGCCTGCGGCGCGCTCATCCACCCCGGCAGGCTGGGCACATCCGGCAGGTAGGCAACACCGGGCACCGGCGCAGCCGGCAGCGTGCCCCGCTCATACCCGAGCACCCGCGCCGTGCCGGAACTGGCGGCGATAAGCCCCAGCAGAATTTTAATTGTGGTAGTTTTCCCGGCGCCGTTCCCGCCGATCAGCCCGTACACCGAGCCCTCGGGCACGTGCAGATTGACATCCGTGAGGGCGGCGAGCCCCGCGAAATTCTTACTGAGATTTTCGGTGCGAACCGCGTACGTCTTATCCATAGAGCTCACGCACCGTTTCGCTCGCGTTGGCGGCTTGGGTTGCGGGCGCTTGCGCCGCGGCGGCGCGGGTTCCGAGCGCTTGCGTGCCGGCACCGGTTACCCCGGTAGCGCCGCCGGCCCGCCGTTCTTCCCAGGCCCGCCGCTGCGCCAATGCCTTACGCGCCCGCGCGTACATAAAGAGGAACAGCAAAGTCCCCACCAGCGAGCCGAGCAGAACAATCACCACCCACCCCAGGCGCGGCACCCCGGCGAGCTGCCGCTCCGGCCACCGCGACAGCAGCACCAGGCTCGTGATGAGCAGGGCGAGTTGGATCAGGGCCACGATTCCCAGGGCGATCTGCGCCGCCGCGGGCAAAGCAAGAAAATCTTCCATGGTTATTCAGTTTCTTTCGTATCGGGTGAGGTTGTGGTGCCGTGCGCGGCATCGGCGGCGACTGCGGATGCGGCCGAGTTTTCCGAGTGCTTGCGTTTGAGCAAACGGCCCAGATTCCGTAGCGCTCCGCGCGTAGTAGCGACGACGACGCCAGCTGCCACCACAGGAAGTGCCACCGCGGTACATCCAGCCAGGAGGGATGCCGCGGCTTGGCGGTGGCTGGCGTAGCGGTCCTGTGCCGCAAGCGAGAGTAGGGCCGTGGCCTGTAATCCGGCGGCGAGCGCGGTAGCCGGAACATCCACGCGTTCGCGATTACCCCAGGCCGCGAGCGCCGTGCCGGCAGCTCCGAGGAGCGCGGCGGGCGCTACGGCCCGCGCCGCCGGAACTATGCCGCGCGGGCGCAGGTTGGCACGAAAACCGGAGGGAAGGAGCCGGTGGCGGCGGGCCACCAGGGCGGCTGCTCCCACGGCAAGAGCTCCGCCAAGTGCGGGCGCGATGCTGAGAGCGTGGCGGGTGCGGGGAGAAATATAGTCTTCCAAGTCCGGGAGGGAATCATCCGGGCGGATCATTCCTAGCCGCACCGCGAGCGCGCCCATATTAATATCCCAGCCGATCCCGAAGTTGCGCGGCACAAAAACCCGGGGATTTTCCGGTTCGAACCAGCGCGAGCGAGCTTCACGGGAGCGCAGGGCTTCCAGAGAAGCGGGGATTCCGAAAATCGTGGGGGTTGTAGGCGAGCTAGGCTCCGGCATTGTTATCACCTCGGTCGGTTGTGAGGGCGGTGAGATGGGATGTGACGACGGCGGCAAGATTGCGCCATTCGCCAGCGAGTCGTTCCCCGTAGCTGCGGCCAGCCGCGGTGATCGTGTAGATCTTGCGCGGGGGCCCGGCCGGGGATTCCTCCCAATGAATGGCCAGGTGGCCAGCCTTTTTGAGACGGTTGAGAAGCGGGTAGAGGGTGCCGGCCGATACCGCCATACCCGCATTTTCCAGGCGCTGGAGCAATGCCCCGCCGTAGGCCGGCGCCCTGGAAAGCGAGGCGAGCACGATGAGTTCAAGCACGCCTTTACGAAGCTGGGAATCAGCCACCACTCCCCCTTTCAGTCACCGCGGTGCAGGTGCCGTGCGGGTACGTTCACACCGCTTGTATGCATCACATAGTAGTAAGGATAGCACAGTAGCGCGGTGAGTTTTCAGGATATGAGAAATCTAGTTTCTCTGCTACTATTGAGCCAATAGTTCAGCCCGCCCGAGGTTCCTCGGTGTGGGCTGATCCTCTATCCACGGCGGAGTCGGGGGCTAGCCCCAGTTTCCGCCCGCTCTCCCACGGATTCCCTTACTTCTTATCCAGGGAATAGGCGATGCTAAAACCCCGAACCTTTCGGAATTCTTGACGCGAGGTAGGGAAGGCGTAGTGGCCACCCTCGAAGTTGTGGTAGATATCGAGGCCGCGGCCCAAGAAGATGAGCCATCCCGTATCGGCACGCAACCAGCGGTCGTGTGCACGCGAATCGAAAATCACATCGAGGTCAATGCCCTGCTCAGCGGCATTTTCCGTGATCTTATCGAGCATCCGAACCTGAATTTCGTGATGCTCATTCTTCTTCGCCCTGAGTGTGAACAACCGAAAGCGGCATCGCTTTTCAGGATTTTTCACCAGAGCCACAACCGCCATGAACTCAACGAGGTTGCGCCCCTGATAGGAATAGCTGATGAATGGGTCATGTAATTCGACATCCGTACATCCCCGCAGATAGGAAGCAAATAGCAAATCGAAGGTAACGCCGGTTTGCCCCTCGTCGAAGATGCGGTAGCCCGGAAACGCGACACTGTGCCGGCCAGAACCATATCGATGCAAAGATCCCTGCACGCCGTGGTCGCCACTAGTTTCCAATACACGTTTCCCCATAAGGAAAATATAGATGACCGGCCAGGCGTTCTCGGCAGAGGTGGCTGATCCCACCCCGCAGACCCGGCTTCCGCTCGCAGATCGCCGCGTGAATCGCACCCTCTCCGCCTGCATACTATCTGCATAGTGACATTTTTGTCACCGCGGAATGTCATCGTGGATACGACGACGCAGCTCCCGCTATTTCGCCAGCTAACAAGCCATTTCTCCAAAACCAACAGCCCCCTATGACCGGCCACAAACGCAGTTCCGACTTGCATAGTGACATGCATAGTGACATTTTTGTCACTATGGAATACAGCCGCCCGCTGCCTGACGCCCACACACAGTTTCACCAGGTAACCAGCGTGTTTTCCGGAGCCCACATCCCACAATAGCCCATCACGAACGCTCTCCCCTTCTGCATAGTGACATGCATAGTGACATTTTTGTCGCTACGCACCCGCTCGCGGTCCGACTAAACAACAAAGGATTGCAAGGCAGCATGTACCACCAGCAGAGAGCACCACGCTAGCCGGTAACTCGGCCATAAGACGTTGAGCACTAGAGGAACAGTTGTCAGTACTAAAGAACTCTCCACTCCGGGTTCGCCTTGCTACCCTCGCGACGTATGTACCCTTTCATCGCAAGCGTATTAAGTGCGCGTTGAACCGTGCGTGCAGTCTTGGATATCTTCTCAGCCAACTCCTGTCGCGTCTGCTGGGGGCTTTGCGTAAGGAGTGCCAACACCGCCATCTCTGTGGAGTTCAGAGTCACGTCTATCGCAACACCTGTACCAATACGATCATCAGTTCCACGCATGAGCGCTACCGTAAAACCGACATCAAGATTAGTGAATTCATAAGGCACATCCGCATCATCGCACAGGCTTGCAACACGCTTCAGCCCACTGCCAAATTGTTCAATTTTACGCCCAAGATAAAGAGTTTTTGCGATCAGCGGATTGCGAGGTAACGAAGGTAAAACCCCGTCAATATAACCTTCGGGAGAATGCTGATTTGCAAAGCTGCCCGGACTGAATACCGTAATCCGATCCGAATAGACACAGACTTCGTGACATACTCCGCGGGCGCGATAGTCGGCATGAGCAAAACTGTTCGCGATGATCTCGCGAACTGCGGGTGCGGGAATTTCAGGAACTTCTTCTCGTGAACCACTAAAGATCTCACTGCGCCAACGGATATTGGCGAGTACATATTTTTCTGCAGTTTCAAGCAGTCGATAGATGTTAGAGTCCGCATGCTTGATATCAAGGAACGTGAGCTTTTCTGGAGTAGCGAAAACTGCCATCTTCAGCGAGACCGGCGAACCGCTACCAAAAAGCAGATTTCCAGCATTATTCAAATTCCCATTCACCGTCAAGCCCAGACGGTCAAGTACCCGTTCACTAGGCTCGTCAGATTCTGGCAATCTACCAGCCTTAAGTCCATCCCGAACGAATTGGCGAAAGACCTCTTTGTCGAGTCGATCTACCGACACTCCAGAATCGGCAGCCTCCCACGAAACAACGCTGCTTGCCTTCACGAAAAAATCACGCAAAGCCGCTGGCGTAACAGGACGGTCTTCATCGGCGGTACGCAGGTAATACCTACCCCGCGCCGAGTAGGGGATGTCGTTGCCGTTAACTTCAACCTTCACCACCGAAACACCGTCAAGCACTTCTGTAGTAATTGTGGGATACACCTGCGGTTTAATAGATTCGGCAATCGTGCGAGAGATACTACGCAAGGTGGCTTCGGATACATCTTGACCAATAGCCGTACCGTCGGGTTTGATGCCAAACAAGACCGTACCCAGCCCATGTTTATTCAACATGGCAGCAATCGACACGCAGGCTTCCTTAAGCTCAGACGTAGTCTTTTTGAACTCTAGAGTTTCCGATTCATTACCAAGATTCACCACTAACAACCCCTCCCTTCACCCCGATATTATCGCATACTCTCTGCATAGTGACATTTTTGTCACTATGGAATGTCACTATGGAAACTCTGGTACCGATACACTATTTCACCAGCTAACAAGCCATTTCTCCAAAACTAACAGCTCCCTAAGACCAGCCAAAAACGTCGTTCCAGCTTGCATAGTGACATGCATAGTGACATTTTTGTCACTATGCATGTCACTTAGCTCAGGCGCGGAAGCAGCGGCATACCCTGCCAAATCCCATCCCGCCAGCTGGCGGCGTCGTCGTAAAAAATAAAGGGCCCGGAAAACCGGACCCTCTACGCTTCTCGCAACAGCGAGCGCACCACTTTAGGAATTGGGGCGCTTGCCGTGGTTCGCCTTCTTCTTGCGGCGATCCTTGCGCTTACGACCACGCTGGCTCATGTTCTCTCCTCACGTCACGTTTTCTCAGCTCGTAAACGAGCAACCACATTAGCTTACCAAGGGCGACCGGTCAGGTAAATAAAACCGGCACAATGTGGCGAAACTACCCGAAATCGCGAGTGGTGCGCCGATACACCGAAATCTGCTGGGCGATCCGCACCCGCAGCGTCGCCGGCGCGACCTCCCGGCACGAGGCTCGCAAAATATCACGCACGTGGGTTTCCGCTTCCGCCCGTTCCGTACACCGCGAGCACCCCGAAATATGGGCCTGCAAACGCTCGCTTTGCACCGCGGAAAGCTGGTGATCCAGATACTCGAAAAGATAATCAGTAATATCCCGGCAGGAACACTCGCCCGCGGCGCTATCCAATTCAATCCCGCGGTTCCGGAACGAGTCTTCTACCCCGCGCTGCAACCTATCCTCACCGCTCACTTCTTCTCCTTCTTCCCATAGCCGAGTTCACGCGCGTAATCCGCGAGCAATTCCCGCAGCTGTTTACGCCCGCGATGCAGACGGGACATCACCGTTCCGATCGGCGTTTCCATGATGTCCGCGATCTCCTGGTAGGAGAAGCCTTCAATATCCGCCAGATACACAGCCATGCGGCGGTCTTCCGGCAGCGCGCTCAAAGCATCGCGAATTTCCGATTGCGGCAGATTCTCCAGGGCCTCCGCTTCCGCGGACATCATCCCCGAGGAAGCATGCGAAGCCGCCCGATACTCCTGCCAATCCTCCACCTCCGAGGAGTCAGCCTGCTTGGGCTGGCGCTGCGCCTTGCGGTAATTAGAAATAAAGGTGTTATTGAGGATGCGGTAGAGCCACGCCTTCAAATTCGTGCCCGGCCGGTACTGGTGGAAGGCCGAAAAGGCTTTGGCGTAGGCCTCCTGAACCAAATCTTCGGCGTCGGTGGGATTGCGCGTGAGGCGCATCGCGGCCCCGTATAACTGGTCGAGATACGGAAGAGCATCCCGTTCGAACCGCGCGGCGCGTTCGGCTGCGGTTTCATCGGGGGCGCTTCTCATTAGGTCTGTGCTCATCATGGTCTAGCCTAGTCCGTCTGCTGGACTGACATGGGTATAACGCCCGGAAAACGCGGGTATATTCCCCGATTTAGTGTAACAATATAGGTATGGGTATGATTCGATTCCTCGCGCGGCCCCTGCTTGCCGCGCCCTTTATTGCACAGGGGTTATCCGCGGTACGCCACCCCGAGGACCACCAGGAACGGGCTGAGAACATCGCCGGCCTGGCCGGAATGGCCGGGGTTGATCTCGAATCCGTTGACACCACCACTCTCACCCGCGCGCTGGGCGCCGTCCAGCTCATCGGCGGGGCATTCCTTTCCATCGGCAAATTCCAGCGCCTGTCCGGCGCGGCTCTCGCCCTCACCCAAATCCCGGTGGCCCTGGCCAATCACCCGGTCTGGGCGGCGGAGAAGAGCGAGCGACGCGAGGTGCTGGGCGGGCTGCTCGGCGCGCTCGGGCTGGCCGGCGGCGCCGCCCTGGCATGGACGGATCGCAAAGGCAAGCCTTCCCTGGGGTACCGTGTGTCCGAATGGCGCGATCAGCGCAATGAGCTCGCGGATGTGCGCGCTCAAGCACGCGAACAAATCAGAGAGGCGAAGCGTTCCTAAATGACTGACCTGTGGCCAGCACCGTTCCACCCCTCCCCCGTGCGCGGCAGCGTGGCCGTTCCCGGGTCCAAATCACTCATGGCACGCTTCCTCATCACCGCCGCGCTGGGCGGGCCCGGCACCACGGGCCGAATCCTCGCGCCCCTGCGCGCCCGCGATACCGAGCTCATGGCCCGCGCCCTCGCGAGCATGGGCGTGGGGGTCGCCTGGCAGCGCGGCACCACCGAAGCTGAGGACGTCCTCGATATTTCCCCCGCCCCGCTCCACGGCGCCACCATTGACGCGGGGCTCGCGGGAACGGTCATGCGTTTCGTCCCGCCCGTGGCCGCGTTCGCGCGTGGTGAGGTTGTTATTGATGGCGACGACGCCGCCCGCGTGCGCCCCATGGACCCGGTGGTGCGGGCTCTTCGTGATCTGGGAGTGGAGGTTGATGCCGCCAGCGATAGCGCCGGGCGGGCGGTCCTCCCGGTGCGGGTGCACGGCCAGGGGCGCCTGGCCGGAGGAACCGTGAACATTGACTCCTCCGCCTCCTCGCAATTCATTTCCGCGCTGCTGCTGGCCGGCCCGCGCTGCGAGGGCGGGCTGGTGCTGCGTTCGGTGGGGCCGAAGGTTCCTTCCGCTTTCCACCTGGCCATGACGGTGGACGTGCTGCGCCGGGCCGGTATTCAGGTGGAAGAATTCGCGGCCGGCGGGGCGCCCGCGGATCGCGAACACCCGGCGGTGGAATGGCATGTGCATCCGGGCACCCCGCAGCTGGGAACAGTGGTGCTGGAACCGGATCTTTCCAATGCTTCACCTTTCCTGGCCGCCGCTATGGTGACGGGCGGGACCGTGGAAATTCCGCGATGGCCGGCACACACCACCCAGCCCGGCGCGCAAATCGTCGATATTTTTACGGCCATGGGAGCGCGCGCCCAGCTGCGTGGCGACGGCGTCCTTGAGCTGACCGGGCCGCAGGATATTGCCCCCCTCGATGCCGATCTCAGCGATGTTGGGGAGCTCACGCCCACGATTGCCGCGGTGGCGGCCTTCGCCACCGGCCCGAGCGCGCTGCGCAATATCGGGCAGCTGCGCGGGCATGAAACCAACCGCCTGGCCGCGATCACCGCGGAGCTGAGCGGCGTGGGGATCCCCGCCCGCGAAGAAGGCGATGACATTATCATCACCCCGCCGGCTGGGCAGGGCGCGGCGGCGGGCGGCACGTCGGCAAGCGCACAGCCCGCGGCGCCCGCGCCAAACAACCCGGTTATCCGCAGCTACGAAGACCACCGCATGGCAACCTTCGGGGCGATCCTCGGCCTGCGCATCCCCGGGCTGCGGGTGGAAAATATTGCGACCACCGGGAAAACCATGCCGCGTTTCGCCCAGATGTGGACAGACCTGGTGGGCCGATGAGGGATATCGGCACCGACGATCCCCGCGTGCGAGTGCGGCCCGGAAAGGGCTCGCGGCCGCGCACGAAGATTCGGCCCGATTACTCCGACCGGCCCCTCGGCCAGGTCATCACCATCGATCGCGGGCGCTACACCGTGCTCATGAACGAAGGCACCCGCGTGATTGCGGTCAAAGCGCGGGAATTGGGCCGGGGCGCCGTCGTTGTTGGAGATAAAGTACGCCTGACCGGTGACCTTTCCGGGCGCAAGGACACCCTGGCCCGCATCGTTTTTATCGAGGACCGCAGCTCGCAACTCACGCGTTCCACGGACGAAGGCAACGAACGCGAGCGCACCATCGTGGCGAACGCGGACCAGATGGCGATTGTGGCGGCACTCGCGCAACCCGAACCGCGGCGCGGCATGATTGACCGCTGCCTGGTGGCCGCGCGCGATGCCGGTATGGATCCGCTCCTCATCCTCACCAAAGCGGACTTGGCACGCCCGGACGCCTTGCGTGCGTATTACGAACCGCTCGGGGTCCCGATTCTCGCAACGGCTTTGGGGTACGACGGCGCAGCTCCCGCAGCCGGGGACGCGGCCACGCACTCGGATTCTGACACGGCGCCCGCGCCTGGGGACACGACTCTCACACCCGGGAACGCAACCACGCACTCGGGCTTGGAGGCCGTGCGCGCGGCGCTACGCGGGCGCACCACGGTGCTCGTGGGGCATTCCGGGGTGGGCAAATCCACCCTGCTCAATGCGCTGGTCCCGGCCGCGGCGCGCGAAACCGGGCACGTCAACGAGGTGACCGGAAAGGGCCGGCACACCTCTACCTCCGCTATCGCCTTTCCACTGCCCGGCGGCGGGCAACTCATTGATACGCCGGGGGTGCGCAGCTTTGGGCTGGCCCATCTGGACGCCGCCGATATTCTCCGCGGCTTCCCCGACCTGGAAGAAACCGCGCTGGAATGCCCGCGCGGGTGCAGCCACGAGGCCACCGAACCCGAATGCGCCCTTGATAGCCTCACCGATCCACGCCTGCGCGAGCGGGTGAGTTCATTGCGCCGCGTGCTCGCCTCGCGCGGCTTCGAAGAATGGGAGAAATAAATGGATGCCAGCTCCACTATCGCTTTTCTGCACACCGTTGCGGATGCCGTGGACGCCCTCACCCTGGAGCGTTATGAGCGCCGCCGCCTCACCGTGGATACGAAGCCCGATAATTCGCCGGTATCCGATGCTGATCGGGCGGCCGAGCGGCTCATCCGCGAGTACCTGGAGCGGGATTTCCCCGGGGACGCCGTGTACGGGGAAGAGGAGGGCGGCAGCCTGGAGCACGCCCCGCGGCGCTGGATTATTGACCCGATTGACGGCACCCGCAACTACGTACGCCACAACCCGGTGTGGGCCACGCTTATCGGTGTGGAAGAAAACGGCCAGATGGTGGCCGGTATGGCGTCCGCGCCCGCGCTCGGGCGGCGCTGGTGGGCGAGCCGCGGCGGCGGGGCGTGGCTGAGTGAAAACGGGGGCGAGCCCCAGCGCCTGCGCGTCTCCGATATTGACCGGATGGACCGGGCCGCTTTCGGTTTTTCGTCCCTATCTAGCTGGGACGAAACCGGGCGCATGGCCACCCTCATCGCTTTCGCCCGCGCCACCTGGGGCACCCGCGCCTACGGGGCTTTCTGGCCCTATATGCTACTGGCCGAGGGTGCCTTTGATATCGCCGCGCAGCCGGGCCTGGATGTTTACGATATGGCGGCGCTGGTGCCGATCGTGGAAGAGGCCGGGGGAACCTTCACCTCGCTGGAGGGCAAGCCGGGGCCGTGGTGGGGAAGCGCACTGGTCACCAACGGAAAGTTGCACGCCGCCGCCCAAGCAATTATTAATGAGACACATGTCCAGCCGGGTAGCCGCGACTAGCCGACCGGCTAGCGAGGACGAGACTTACCCGCACAGCCGGGAACAGATCCAACCGGGTAGCCGGAACTAATCGAAGGAGGAGCCGTGGGAAGCAGTGATAAGGCCGAGCCGTTGATCGAGAACGAGGGTCTTCCCGGTAGCGCGCCGGCTAGTGCGCCCACTGGTACACCGGGTAGTGCGCCCACAAACGCGCCGGTCAACGCACCCACGCATGCGCCCGCCAACACGCCCGCGCGCGAGGTCCTCACCTGGGACCGTTTCGGCGAGGTCACCCGCGAACTCGCCCGCGACATCTGGGATTCCGGCTACCGCCCGGAGATTATCGTGAGCGTGGCCCGCGGCGGCCTGCTTCCCGCCGGCGCGATTGCCTACGCTTTAGACCTCAAAAGCATGCTCGTCCTCAACGTCGAGTTTTACACCGGCATCGGGGTCACGCTCAAGGATCCGCGCCTGGTAGAACCTTCCGGTGACGTGCGTGGAATGGCCGGCAAAAAGGTTTTAATTGTCGACGACGTCGCTGACTCAGGGCGGACTTTACGCTTCGTGAAGGAACTCTGCGAAGAGTACGCCACCGAGATTCGCGTGGCGGTCCTCTACGAAAAGTCACGCTCGGTGCTCAAACCCGATTACGCCTATTTGCATACCGACGCATGGATTGCCTTCCCGTGGTCGGATAAGGACCCGGTCAACGGAGGCCAGGCGGAAGCCTAAAGCGGGGTGCGGAGCGCCGGACATTCGCGGGGCAGTGCGTTCGCGGGGCAGTGCGTTCCGCGGGCAGGAACTCCATCGGGCCAAAATTTTTGTCGTAGCCCCACAGTAGGCTGAAGCCATGAAGATCTTGCACACCTCCGATTGGCACCTCGGGCGCACCCTGCACCGGGCGGATCTCACGCCGGCCTTTGAAATGTGGGTGGATCACGTGGTGGATACCGTGCGGGAACGCGGTGTAGATGCCCTTCTGATTAGCGGGGATGTCTATGATCGCAGCGTCCCACCCGCTCCCATGGTTGAGCTTTTTTCGCGCACCCTGCGCCGACTCGCGCAACTCACCACGGTCATTTTGATTTCCGGGAACCATGATTCCCCGCAGCGCCTAGGATTCGGGGCGGAGCTTTTCCAGGAGCATATCGTCATTCGCACCGATCCGCTGCGCTGCGCCCAGCCGGTAGAAGTGCGTGATCGCGCCGGTAATCTTGGCGCACTGGTTTACCCCATTCCCTATTTGGATCCCGATGTGGAACGCCGCCGCCTGGCAGGCGATGCTGCTCATGCTGGTCACGCTGGCGCGGATCACTTGGAAGGTGCGGATAATGCGGATCGTGTCGATCATGTTCATCACGTTGATCACGCTGATCACGTTGATCGCAACGATGGCGCAGAGCTGTTGGAACGCTCGCACACCGCGGTCATGCACGCAGCTTTGGAGCGTATTGCCGCAGATATTCAGCACGGCCCGCACGCTGGCAAGCCGGTGGCACGTATCGCTATGGCACACGCTTTCGTTGCCGGCGGGGCGGCCAGCGAATCCGAACGCGATATTTCGGTGGGCGGGGTGGAAGTTGTTCCCGCCGCGCTTTTCGCCCTGGGAAGCGCAGGGGCAAGCGCCACGGCGGGCCTGAGCTACGTGGCACTGGGCCACCTGCATTCCCCACAGCGGGTGGGCGGTGCGCCAGAACCGGGTACTTCTGAAGCTAGCAGGCTGCCGCCTATGCGGTACTCGGGTTCGCCTATCGCTTTTTCTTTCTCGGAAACCCGGCCCAAATCTTCTGTTCTTCTCACCTTTGAAGGCGGGACCCTGGTGGAAGAAGAACTCATTCCGGCTCCGGTATGGCGCCCCATCGTCACCATCGAAGCACCGCTAGCCGAGGTACTCAGCCCCGCACACCGTGACGATCGGGATAAATTCGCGCGTATTCTGGTAACCGATCCGGCCCGCCCGGCGGATCTCACCACCCGGGTGCGGGCCGCTTTCCCGCACGCTTTGGAAATTCGCCACGTGGTGGATCCGGCCGCCACCCGCCACAGCACAGCGGATACTCGCCGCCTTGATTCCCTGAGCGTGCTACGCCAATTCATGACGGAAAGTGGGCACCGGGATCTCACGGAAGAAGAAAACCAGGTCATGGTGGCGGCATGGGAAGCCGTCCGCACCGGGGAGAAGGAGTAGGGACTCATGCAGCTGCGCCGCTTAGAACTTCAAGGTATCGGCTCCTTCGCGGGGCGGGAAGTTATTGATTTTGACGCCCTGGGAGCTTCCGGGCTTTTCCTGGTGGAAGGGCCCACCGGAGCTGGCAAATCAACCATTATTGACGCCGTCGTTTTCGGGCTTTTCGGTACGGTCGCGGGCGGGAAAGAAAGCTCAACCGAGCGCCTGCGCTCCACGTATGTTGATCCCTCCACCATCAGCTACGCGGACGTTATTTTCACCATCGAAGCGGGCACATTCCGGGTGCGTCGCACCCCTAGCTTCACCAAACCGGGCAATTCCTCCCCCACCGCTGCTACCGCAAAATTATGGAAGCTTTCCGAAACTGCGGTGGACCTCGGAGATATAGATGGCGGTACCCCGATTGCTACCAAAGCCCGCGATGTCGGGGTGTATATCAGCAACCTCCTCGGCCTCAATGCGGAACAGTTCTTGCAAACTATCGTGCTTCCGCAAGGAAAGTTTGCTGAATTTCTGCGGCTGGAAAGCCAGGAGCGCACCAAGCTGCTCACCCAGATTTTCGATACCCGGGTTTTTGGTTCGGTCACCCAGTGGCTCACGGATCACGCCCGCACGGCACGCGGAGCTATCGCAAACGCTCAGGAAACCTTCGTGCGGGCCGTATCGAACACCGCAACAGCCTTGGAGCTCCCCCCTGAGGAAAGTGAGTCCCTCACCGCCGCCGCTCAAGGCGTGGATCTACCAGCTGAAGGCGAAGCGGTTGTTACTGGCCTGGAGCAGGCGCTCGCTACCACCGTTGGGTGTGCTAGCGATGCACTCGCCCAAGCTGAAAAAGCCGAGGCCGCATTAGAGCTGGCTCGCGAAGCCGAAAACGCGCAACGCGCTTTGGCTGCCCGCATTGAACGCCGCCGGGTTCTGCACGCCCGGACCGGCCAGCTCCAGGAACGCGAAGCCGTGATCGCCGTGGATCGTGCACGCCTCGCGGCCCACCGCGCCGCAGCCCCACTCCTGCCACATGTACATGCCCTTGACCGGGCTCGCCAAGAGAGCCGCGACTGTGCCGGCGCCTGCACAGAAGCCCAAGCCCACCTCGTGGCTGTTTTTGCAGAATTCGGCACGGGCACCGGAGGCAAACACGGTCCCGTTACTGATCTCAGCCCTGCCGGGGTGGAATCCGGGCGCCGTCTGGTCACCGAGCTGAGCGAAGCTAGCGGGCGCTTGACCGAATTGGAGCGCTCAGAACAGGAAGTCGAGCGCAAACAACAGGAAGCTGCCCGCGCCACCGAACAGCTCGCCGAGCGCCAGAGCGCGGTGGAAGAGCTGCGTGAGGAAGCCACTACCGCGGCCACTGAACGCGAGGAAGTGGAGGGCAAGCTCGATACTGCCCGCGCCACCGCCAGCGGTGAGGCTGCTGCCGGGCAGCGGGTGCGCAGCGCCACGGAGCTCCTTGAGGTATTGGATCGGGTAGCCACCAGTGAAAACGCGGAAGCAGAAGCCCGTGCCAAGCTTGCAGATGCTCTTGCCCAGGTTCAGGAAAAGGAAAGCTCCGCCAGGAAAATCACCGATGCGTGGGTGCAGTCCACCGCGGGTGAATTAGCAGGGCAGCTACGTGAAAATGAGCCCTGCCCGGTGTGCGGATCCTGTACCCACCCGGCGCCCGCCCCGCCGGAAGCTGTGCGTGCCACTGCGGCGCAGGTGAAGGCCGCCCAGGCGGCTGCCAGCACCGCCCGCGAGCACTACAGCACCTGCCTAGCTCATGTGGAGAAAATAAAAGCCCAGCTTGTTGAGCAACGGGCCGTGGCCGGGGATGCCACCACGGAAGCGGCCAGTACGGAATTAGCTGCTGCCCGCGCTGATTTGAGTGCGGCACAGCAGGCAGCTTTGCGCGTAACAAACTTGGAGAAGCGGCTCGCGCAACTTGCCGAGAAAGCCCGCACGCGGGAAACCGCCCTGGAACAATTGCGCACCGAAGTGGCGCAATTAGAGGCTGAAAACACCTCTCTTGCACGTGAGATCAGTACCCAGCTCACCCGCCTCAGTGCGGAGTACGCCGGCTTTTCTTCTATCGCAGCGCGCCGCACGGCTCTTGATGAACTACGCGAAGCCCAGGATGCCTGGAACACCGCCGCGAGTGGGGTGCTCGCTGCGCGCGAAGATGAACAGGCTCGCGGTGAAGAGCTCGCGGCAGCGCTGGCCGGCACTGAGTTCGCGGATGCCCAGGCAGTGGATGCTGCCGTGCTCAGCAAAGTGGAAGAGGCACAGCTCCAGGATTCCATCACTGCTTTTGATGAGGAATGCCGCGATGTGAAGCGCGAACTTGCAGAACCGGAACTCGCGGAACTTCCCGAAGATGCTCAGGCTGATGTCGCGAGGGCGGAGGAAGCCAGCGCGCTGGCACGCCACGCCGCTCAAGAAGCACGGGCGCAGGCTACGAGGGCGGAGAACCAGGCCCGCTCCGGCGGGGAACGCTTGCGCACCGCACAGCGGGATCTCCAGGCATGGCGGGAAGTTCGTGAGCATTCCGGAGCGGTTGTGCGTTTAGCTTCCCTGGCTACCGCGGGCCCCGAATCGGTAACGAAGGTTCCCTTGGAAACCTTCGTGCTGCAACACCGTTTCGAGCAGGTTGTTGATGTTGCTAATGAGCAGCTCGCGGATATTTCCCTCGGGCGTTTTGAACTCATCCGGACAGACGAAAAGGAGAAGGGCAGTCACCAGTCGAAAACTGGCCTCGGCTTGGCTGTTATCGACCACGCCGGTCCCGAACCGGTCCAACGTTCCGTTCGCACGCTCTCGGGTGGGGAAACATTCTATGTATCTATCTCCCTGGCACTCGCTTTAGCGGAAGTAGTGCGCGCGGAAAATGGAGGGATTCACCTCGATACCCTCCTCATTGACGAAGGCTTCGGCTCGCTGTCGGATGGAGCGCTTGATCAGGTCATGGGAGTGCTGCATGGTCTCGGGAAAAACGGGCGCACCGTAGGTGTTGTCTCCCACGTCTCGGAAATGAAACAGATGATTAGCGAACGCATCTCAGTTATCCCGCGGGACGACGGCACCTCGCATATCCGCGTGACTGCCTAAGTTTTCTGGGTAAATCCACCGTTTAGAGCCGTGGATTGAATGTATTTCTACATGGATGAGGGGCTGGCAGACTGTCCTTGTGAAGGTTCGTCTGCCAGCCCCTCTCTTGCGTTACGCGATCAGTTCAGCACTTATGCCTTGCGGCGCCGCGTCACCACGAGCCCGCCAGCAAGCAGCAAGAATGCCGCCGTACCAGCAAGACCCACGCTCGTTGCACCAGTGACCTGAAGAGTCTTCTTGACCTTCTTGGTCTTCGGTGCAGGCTTGCCCGGATCGTTCGGGTTCAACGGGTCGGTGCCGTTCTTAATTTCGTCACCGTCGTTGATACCGTCACCATCGGTATCGGCCTTATTCGGGTTAGTCGGCTTGCCACCGTTCTTCGCGCCGGTTACCTCGTCACCATCAGTGAGACCATCACCATCGGTGTCCGGGTTGAGCGGGTCGGTGTTACCAGGCTTACCGCCCTTATTGAACTTATCGTCCTGGAACGGGTTCTTAGTGCCGTTCACCTCGTCCCCATCGGTGAGCCCGTCACCATCGGTATCCGGGTTCAATGGGTCAGTACCGATCTTCTTTTCCTCACCATCAGTGAGTCCATCACCGTCAGTATCGGGGTTCTTCGGGTCGGTCTTGGTGGCCTTGGAGTCATCAACCTTCGGGGTGCCATCCTCATTACGAGCAGGCTTACCGTTCTCGTCGATATCCGTGCCAACTTCCTCGCCGTCGGTCAGGCCATCACCGTCAGTATCCGGGTTCTTCGGATCGGTGCCCAGGTCCTTTTCACGACCATCAGTCACACCATCACCGTCAGTATCCGGGTTCTTCGGATCAGTGCCGTCCTTCTTTTCGTCCCCGTCCGTCACGCCGTCACCATCGGTGTCAGCATTGTTCGGGTCCGTGCCGTCCTTGATTTCGTCAGCGTCGGTCACGCCATCGCCATCGGTATCGGCCTTATTCGGGTTGGTCGGCTTGCCACCGTTATTCTTACCGGTCACTTCGTCACCGTCGTTCACCCCGTCACCATCAGTGTCAGGGTTGAGCGGATCAGTATTACCAGGCTTACCGTCCTTATTGAACTTGTCATCCTTGAACGGGTTCTTGGTGCCGTTGACTTCGTCGCCGTCGTTGATACCGTCACCATCGGTATCCGGGTTCTTCGGGTCGGTCTTGGTGGCCTTGGAATCATCGACCTTCGGGGTGCCATCCTCATTACGAGCGGGCTTACCGTTCTCGTCAATGTCCGTGCCGGCTTCCTCACCATCGGTCAGGCCGTCACCATCAGTATCAGAATTCTTCGGGTCGGTGCCCAGGTCCTTTTCACGACCGTCAGTCACACCGTCGCCGTCGGTGTCCGGGTTCTTCGGATCGGTCCCGTCCTTCTTCTCGTCCCCGTCGTTGATGCCATCGCCGTCGGTGTCCGGGTTCTTCGGGTCAGTTCCGTCCTTCTTCTCGTCACCGTCATTCACGCCGTCACCGTCGGTGTCCGGGTTNTTCGGATCGGTNCCNTCCTTCTTCTCATCCCCATCCGTCACGCCGTCACCATCNGNNTCGGCCTTNTTCGGGTTNGTCGGNTTNCCNTTGTTGTGCTTGCCAGTGACTTCGTCACCGTCATTCACGCCATCGCCATCCGAATCAGGGTTGAGCGGATCGGTATTACCAGGCTTACCGTNCGGNTCAGACTTGTCNTCCTNGAACGGNTTCTTGGTGCCATTGACNTCNTCACCGTCATTGATGCCATCGCCGTCGGTATCCGGGTTATTCGGATCGGTTCCGATCTTTTCTTCTTCGGAATCGGTCAGGCCATCGCCGTCAGTATCAGGATCATTGACCGTCACGGTTACGGTATCGAGTTCCTTGCCATCGCGATCCTTGACCGTGACGACAACTTCGTCCTTGTCCTTAGCATCCGGATTCGGGGTAACCGTGATTGAACCATCGGGATTGAGGGTCGCGGTACCCGGACCGTTCACTTCCACCGTTGTGCCGTCGGGTACCGGCCCGCCGGTATTAGGAAGGTCCACTGGAACACCCGGCTTACTGTTTCCGTCGTTCCACACAGGCTTGTCCGGCTCGGTAACCGTCACCTTGGAGGTATCGAGTGTCTTATCGCCGTCCTTAATGGTTACTGTGATTTCAGTGCCAGGGGTCGCGTCACCAGGAACCTTGACGACGACGTTGCCATCCCCGCCAATAGTGCAGGTGGCACCACCGGTTGCTTCGCATGTGGCCGAGGACGGAATCGGACCATTAGCAGGATCCTTCTCCAGCGTCACATCAGTGCCGGGCTTACCATCACCATCACCCCACGCAGGGCAACCGTTATTGGAAGCCGGACCGGCAATATCCGGGCACTGATCAAGCGCATCCGGGACGGTATCGCCATCGGTATCCGGATCGGTGACGGTCACCTTGGAGGTGTCGAGGACCTTGTCACCATCCTTGATGGTCACGGTGATCTCGTCCTTATCCTTAGCATCCCCAGGAATCTTGACGACGACGTTGCCATCCCCGCCAATAGTGCAGGTGGCACCACCGGTTGCTTCGCAGGTGGCCGAGGACGGGATCGGACCATTAGCCGGATCCTTCGCAAGCGTCACATCCGAGCCAGGCTTACCATCACCATCACCCCANGCCGGGCAACCNTTATTGGAAGCCGGCCCAGCGATGGTCGGGCACTGATCCTTGCCATCGGGGACATTGTCGCCGTCGGTGTCGGGGTCAGCAATGGTCACGGTAGCGGAGTCAAGATCCTTACCGTTCGGGTCCTTGACCTTGACGACGATCTGGTCCTTATCCTTGGCGTTCGCGTTCGGAGTGACGGTGATCGAGCCGTCTTCGTTCAGGGTTGCGGTACCCGGCCCGGTCACCTCAACCGTGGAGCCTGCCGGGACGGGGCCACCCTCATTAGGCAGCTTAACCGGTGCGGACGGCTCGGTGGTCGTGTCATTCCAGATCGGGTTGTTCGCGGGAATAACGGTCACCTTGGAGGTGTCCAGGGTCGTGTCACCATCCTTAATGGTCACCGGAATCTCAGTACCGGGGGCAGCGTCTTCCGGAATCTTGACGACGACGTTGCCATCCGGGCCAATGGTGCAGCTAGCACCATTACCGGCTTCACAAGTAGCGGTGTTCGGGATATCGCCGTTAGCCGGATCCTTCNCNANNGTCACATCCGAGCCAGGCTTACCATCACCATCACCCCAAGCCGGGCAACCATTATTAGAAGCCGGCCCAGCAACAGACGGGCACTGATCCAACGAATCAGGAACAGTATCACCATCAGTATCCGGATCAGTGACAGTCACCTTCGACGTATCAAACGTCTTATCACCATCCTTGATCGTGACAGTGATCTCGTCCTTATCCTTCGCGTCACCAGGGATCTTGACGACGACGTTGCCATCGGGGCCAATGGCGCAGGTGGCACCACCAGTCGCCTCGCATGATGCAGTATCCGGAACCTTGCCATTAGCAGGGTCCTTCTCCAGCGTCACTTCAGCGCCGGGCTTACCATCACCATCACCCCANGCNGGGCAACCATTATTAGAAGCCGGCCCAGCAACAGCAGGACACTGATCCTTCAGGTCCGGAGTGCCGTCGTTATCACCATCGGAATTCGGATCACGCACCGTAATCGGAGCAAGAAGAATCTTTTCACCCGTCGGGGTAGTCATCTTGACCGGGATGAGGTATTCGCCAACTTCAGCATTTCCAGCGGTCGGAGCAAGGGAAATTGTCCCATCCTCATTAACCGTCGCCCAGGGCTGCTGGCCAACCTTCACCTTGGCCTGGTCGACATCAGCAAGCAGTTCCGCCGGAATCTTCGTGTTGTCATCAAGCGGAGCATACTTGGCATCTCGCGGCTTGGTTCCGTTTTCCTTGTGAAGCGGCGAAGCAACAGTCTCGGTCGTGTCGAGGTCAACCGAGGTGTGCTTGTACTCCGGAGTGGGCTTGGCGGCAAATGCGTCCTTGGCTAGCGCAGTATCGCGCGAGCCCTCGGGATAGATTGTTGCCGTGTAGATTTCGTCATGATCGAGATCAGCCGGAACGGTCAGAGGACACGAGTTCACAACTCCCAGGTTTGAAGATGTGGAGATGCACTTATGCACCTCGTTACCCTCGGAATCCGTCCACACAATTTCGTGACCGCTCGAGGGAACAAAACCAGTAGCCTTCGTTTCGACCGTCACGCCAGGAGCCGCAGGCTTAGTGGTCTGGTTGTACTCCAAAACCTGGAAATCACGATCCTCCATACGAAGGGCAAAATCCTGATCCCTAATATTGCTCATAGCGCCGTCGGTCGCATAGTCAACAACCTGGGCGCCGTATTGATACAAGTTATCCGGGAAGTTATCAAGGGCGCCCCCTACTCCATCAGGAAGAACGGGAGCAACGTACATATATTCGACGTTAACGTGTCGCGACTTGAGGTTACCCTTGAGCCACGAAGCGCTCGCACCTTCGGGAACCGGATCGCCGTGTTGCCCAGCATTCACAATTCCCTTGTAGCTGTAAGAGTCACCCCACAGGCCCTGGAACTGGATGTGATAATTACCCTTGGCATCCGTGACCGCGTAGGAAGTCTCGGCGATAGCGCTCTTCCCGGTCTCCTGCTCATACTTCGCCATAATTTCACGCTGCGCAGCTTTAAACTGCTCGCGAGTATAGCCGTTGTGGTTCTTCTTCCATTCGTCGAAGAGTTTCGCCACTCCGTCTTGAACGTATGCGCCGACTACTTTAACGCCAGGTACTGCAACATCACCAAAGCTGTCTTGGAACATGCGCACCGCCTTGGGTGCACCAAACACATTCCTCTGGTCATAGAAAACACGACCCGAAACCCAGCCACCGTTTTCTTGGTTGGTGGTTTCCTTCCAAGTGCTCTCATCCGGGAACATCTCGCTAATTTGCGGGCGCTCCTGATATGAAATATTGAAGTTCTCCGCAGCGGACTGTGGCCATGCATTCCACGTACCTACATAACGCTGCACCATCCCGTTACTAACAAATACGCCGTCGGCTTCGACAAATGAATTGACGTACTTGGTTTTATCGGGGTTATCGGACCAAATACGCAAGCCTTGCCCTGCCTGAGCTTTCCACTCATGCTCGATACCTAGTGCGTCCGTCCAATTAGGGAGCTTGATCGAGTACTTGCCATCGGCTTTAGTTTCGGTCCAATAGACCGGCGAGACAGCACCCTTCAGCTTTTTGTTTTTAAAATCAACCCACTGGGCATACACTTTGACGCCAGCCAGGCCCTCATCATTACTGTCAAAACTAGCGATACTGCCGCCTCGGTCGTGGAAAACTCGGCCATATACCGAGCCTTTAATTTCACCGAGATTACCGTCTGACCGCTGTAGCTCATAGGCTTGTGCAGAAGGAGCGCTAAACGTCGGGGTGAGACTCAAACACAAAGCTGCAGCAGTAAGGCCCGCCCACAGCTTCTTACGAAGAGATACCCCCCCCCCGCTCGATTGCCAGCCGGAGCGAAAATGCCGGGTGCCGAATTAAGCGACCCCGTGTAGTGAGACATCTTTTCTCCATTGGTTAGATATACGGATATTTAGGAGCCGGACGCCGTCACATATGTGAAAATTATGAAAGTGATACACCCAAGTATCACCAAAACACAATCAGTAACGCACCGTATCGCCTAAACATTCAAAATCGTAACACAACCATGAATATCCCCTTTGATATTTAGCAATACCTCATCAAATATGCATATACCGCTTTGACCTGGGGCTTTATTGGACGCCCCCCAATTGATAGGGGACTTTCCGCCCATCTTGCAGTCTTTATGTAACTTATTTTCCACAAAGTGTGTGGAACATAACCACCCGCCTGCACATGGACTCGTGAATCATTATTCAATTTGCACATAGCCTCTTTGAGAGAATAAGTCTCATAGATATGAGAGAACTATTCGCGCGGTTTTCATAACAAGCGGCTATACATGCAGCATCATCCGATCAGCATGCACATCCAGACCACATAACCATGTCGGCGCCTTAAACGCTTGCCGCTGCACCCAGTTCGAGGGCTAGATCAAGGCGTTCGGAAACGTCGTACCAGAGCAAGTCCTCCTCGGCGAGTACCTTGAAAGCGGCCTCGTCATCAGGCCCTGCCAGCACGTAGGGTTCCATCTCCGGCCCGTCCACGTGGATAGACACCACCTCAGCCCAGGAGAGCTCATCAGAAAGCTCAAGGGCCGTGGGTAAATACTCCTCCGGGTTGGCAAGATCCCGGCATTTCTCGGGTGCTACCTCAGCGGCAATCACAACTCGGCGCGGGCGCAGCCCGCCCCGCTCCGGGAGCACTACCCCGAACTGAGGATCGGCCTTCCCGGCGAACATCGCCGAAACGGCACACAAAGAATCATCCGCGGCCGCGTTGAAAGCAATCGCCTCGAGATAGTCACGATCTTCATCATTCACTTCACGCGCCAGGGCCTCCGTTGCCGCGTGCACCACACGCCCGGAAAGCACGGACATCGCAACATCGGCAGGAGTAGCCGGAAGATAAATTCTCATGCGCCCAGTCTACTCACCGCCCCACACCCCGATAGTCCAGAACGGCACGCGCCAGCCGCCGCACATCCCGACTCACCCTACTGCGAGGGGCTACAGCCACCACGCTGGTGCCGGCTCGTTCGGCCCGTGCGTAGCGAGCTTCGTCGTCGCCCACCCCTATCACGGCGGGTATCTCACTCTCCCCGAGAAGCGAGGCGAAAGTAACGCGATCCTCCAGACCCGCGCGGGTGACCACCGGCAAAGCCGCGCGGGCCAGCGCCCGGGCCCGCCACCACGCCTCCACTCCGCGGCGCAAACCCACCGGTCCGGCGCGGCAGGCCACCACCACGAGATCCGCGGAAAGAAGCGCACTGAGCGTCAAGCTATCACGCTCCCCGCTCGCCCCGATACATCCCGCGCTACTCCGGGCTCGCTGGCCTAGCTGATTGCGCCAATCGTGCTGATTCAAAGTGAGGAATCCGCCTGCCTGAGCGCTGGCCTCGTCGAGAAAAGTGGGAAGTTCCGCGGCGCAATCAACGATGGTGACCTGCGCGAAAGGTCGGAGCTTATCCCACAGATCGCCAATACCGGGTCCAATCAGCTCATGCCAGCGGCCAGCGCGATTGAGGCCGGGGAGGAAATGTAAAGTGCCACGCGGGCCGGTGCGCAGTTCCCGCACGTAACGCGGAAGCTGCGTCTCTAGCGCGTCGCCAGCATGCAGGGCGCGGGCCACTCCGATGAGCCCGGCTGGCTCCTCGCCCAGGTCCACGAGCTGCGCCAAGGACGGGTTGCGGGTATCCGCGTCCACCAGCAGCACCGCATGCCGCTCGCTCAACACCCAGGCAAGATCGCGTGCCAGAGTGGAACGCCCCGGGGCGCCCGCGCTCCCCCAGATGGCCACCAAGAAACCGGGGTCAGGATGGGGACGCTCAGCAGGATTCGTGTGCTTCGAGACATTGCCATGCTTCCGGCGCTCAGGATTCGACCTCACTGCACCTCACCTACCAGCGTGAATGACGCACCCGCCGCGAGCTCCTCAAGCGCAGCTCCGAGCTCGGCGCGCGGGATATGAACTTCCATCGCCGCCGCGCCCGCGAAATGCGTATCGCTAGCCGTTCCCGCGAAGATAACCTCCCGGGAAATCAGCCGGGCGGGAGCTTTTTCGCCGGTGCCGCCCGCGGCGGGAAGCGCCCACAATTGCGCCGGTGCCCCGCGCGCCAGAGCAGTGGGAAGCGCACCGCTGAGCGGCAGCATCGTAACGACCCGCTCGCCCGACATGCGCAACGCCGACTTTTCGACCAGCTCACCCGGGTAAATCGTGCGCCCAACCGTACCGGCCTGGCCTGCCGGTATATAGGCGTCGGCCAGCCCGGCCGGTACTTCCACCACGGCCAGACTCGCCTCATCCAGCGAGGTGCCGGGCACCACCGCCTCGGTTGCCCGATAGACGGGCACGGTCACCGGGCCGCGCAGCGCATACCCGCCCGCGAGCGCGCCGGCAGCAATCAACGCCACCCCACCTGCCAGACGCGGATCTTTCCACCGCGTCCACGTTTTCTCACGCATCCGCTTCCCCTTTCGATTGACCGCATGTGAGCGAACTTGACCACACTCGAACGCATGTGACCGCGAAAACTCGCGACCGGGAGCGATGCGAAGTGACCGGAAACGACCAGAAATAACCACCACTTTGGCCTCCGCTCACGCCCGCTCGCGCCGTGGAGTCAGTGTGGCAGCTAGCGCGCAACTCGCCAAGTCCTCATCCACAGCTTGTGGATATCCAGGGCATTCCCTGCCGTTTCTTATATGAGTTATCCACAGGGGGATGAGGCCGGGTGTACCCGGCTGATTAATAGTTGAGCCACACGGGACATTTAGTCATACCACCACGGTGAGAACCGCGTGCCACCCGCTCTTCATCACGAGCAGAGCACGAGGTTTTCGATCCTGACCGGTAACCCCACTGAAGAGGTTCACGATGTCGGCAACGATCAAAGCGCTGTTATCGGCGCTCGCAGGGCTCGCGTCCGCATTTTTCGCGGTCGCGACCGCCCGCTTGCATGCTCCGCCCGGGAGCGTCGCCCAGCTCACCGGGACTCTCACCGTGGGCGTATGCATCGTCGCGTGCTTGGCATGCGCGCGGCTCACCCTCTGCTATTGCGCGGTTGCACGCTTCGCGCGCGGGAAGGACGACGCCGTCACCCGCCTCGCCCGTCGCATCGGCGGGCGCCATTTCCGCACGGCTCTCACCAGCACTCTCGCCACTACGCTGGTGGCCATGCCCGGGGCATGGGCCGCGGAGCCGAACTCTGGCAGCGGCGTCGATATTGGCTGGGGCGGTGACTATTCCGCTCTTCTCACCTCGCCTTCCCAGCCCAGTCCCGATCCCACCGGGTCGTTCCGCGCGAATCCCGATGACTTGCTCGGTGATGTCTCGTATCGAGACGACGCGGGTGGCTACTATTTGCACCCGCCGGCGCTACCTGCGGCATCGCCTTCGGCTGAACCGGCCGAACCTGCTCAGCCCTCTCTGGCAGCTCAGCCAAGTGACCCGGGTAGCGCTCCCGCCGAATCGTTACGCCCCACCGCGCGCAGTACACCCGCCCTTTCCCCGACCGAGATTTCGCAGCTGACTGCCCCGCTCCTCAACTCGGATCCGCAGCCCGCGGAGCTGCCGTGGGCAGCGCCTCCCCCGATTTATATTGTCCAGCTCGGGGACACCCTTTGGGATATTGCCGATACACACCTCGGGGCCGGAGCGAGCGATGCGGATATTCTCGGCTATACCCACGCCATCGCCGCGGCCAACACCATCGAGGATAGCGACCTCATTTATCCCGGCGAACACTTTATTCTTCCGCCAGCGCGGGAGTAAGAGTCACGCATCTGCTCCCACCACCCATATTCAGTCCTGCCTCGGCCATCGAGGCTCGTTCCCCTACCCCCACGCATCTCAAGGAGATCCCATGTCCACTGCTCCGCATACCGAAAATACCCCCGGTGCTACTGAAACGACGACGCCCGCTCACCCCGAACCGCAGCCCATAACCAACGCTGCGGGTCAGGATCTGCCTCCTCCCGAAGAAGTCACCGCGGAGGGCCAGCCGGGTTCGTGTTCCCATCTCGGGGCGGAGGAGCCGGAGATGATTCGGGTTTCTCGGCTCCCACCTGCACCACCTCCCGTATTTGCGCAGCCGGATATGGATGAAATTGTGTCCACTCTGGATCAGGTTCAACTCGCGGAAATCACCCAATATCGCGCGGTCACCCGCCACCCTCCCTTCCCGCCGGCACCCCACGAGGAAGATACCTGCGTGGCGGAAAACGCGCCGCCCGCGCGTGGGCTCGTAGCCGAGTCCGCAGGCGAGCTCGCGGGTGAGCCCGCGGAGCTACCCGATGCTCTGATTGGCGAGCGCCCCGGCACCGACGCGGACCCCACAAACGACACGGCCCCCGCAAACGGCACGGAATCCACAAACAGCGTGGAGTTCACAAACGGCATGGAACCCGCCCAAGGCGTGGATCCCATCGATGCCTTTGAGCTGATCGATGATGTTTACCTCACTGATGGTGTTGACCCCGCCGGTGACTTCCACGCCATCAATGCTGAGAACAGCACCGATACCTACACAGCCATACCGACCGAATCCAAACTCCACCAATGGAACCGGCTCGCGCTATCCGCCGCGCCCTACCGTGATATGTGGCGTGAGGAGATGGCTACCCTGGATGATCCACTCCCGCCCGAGATCCGGCCACCGCATCGTTTCGCCGCCGGAATTATTATCTACTCCATTGAGGTACTGCTGGGCCACCGCGCACCCGGATATGTGCGCCCGCATCTCAGCCCGGAGGTATTTGCCGCGCTCGTGCGCCGGGCCGGCCTGGCTATGCGTATTAAAGGGAAAGCACCCTGGCTGGGAAACCTGCGGATTTCCACGCTCAAAATAACGCATCCACGCCCGCGCGTGGCCGAGGTCATCGCCTGCGTATATTCGGGCGAGCGAACCCATGCGGTTGCCATGCGCATGGAATTCCTCGCGGGGCGCTGGATCGTCGTCGCCTTGGAAATTGGGTGAACGGGCCCCAAGGGTAACAAAAACTATCCCGAAACGCGCACGCAGGGCTATTAGGCCGCAACGCATCCGAAATAAAAACAAGCGCCGGCCGGTCACGCAACTATCACGCACGTGACCGGCCGACGCTCATATATCTAAGGCCTACCGCCGCCGCTTCTTGTTCTGCTTGGCCGCGGCCCGGCGCTGCGCCCGGTTACCACCACCAGAACCGCCAGCACCACCCGCACTGCCCCGGCCCCCGCGCGAACCGCCCCGCGCACCGGTGGTTTCCGTTTCCCCGGAACCGTCCTTCGCCGCCGAGGAATACGAAACATTCTGCTGGCGCTTCGGCTGCTTAATCCCCAGGGATTCCGCGGTCACGCGCTGGCCCGAGGCCCCCTCGGCGCCTTCACCCACCGCGGCCTGCAAAGCCCGCTGCTGTTCCGCTTGCACCTGGCGTTGCTTTTCCTCCAGCAACTGACGCTGCTGTTCCTGGGCGGCACGCAGCGCCTGCTGGGAAGCGGACACCTGCTCGGCACTGCCCGCACCGCTGGTGCGAATCGCCACTCCGGGGCCGGCCATACCCGCCGCGGTATTCCCCGCCACGGTCACCGGGCCGGTCGCCTGAGCTTCAGCCTCCAGGCGCGCCGCACGTTCGGAAGGAAGCTCGAACTTGAAGAGGTACCGGACGGTTTCCGACATGATATTGTCGTTCATCGCCTGGAACATGCGGTAGCCCTCGTCCTTGTATTCGACGAGCGGATCGCGCTGCGCCATGGCGCGCAAGCCAATACCTTCCTTGAGGTAATCCATTTCGTAGAGGTGCTCGCGCCACTTGCGGTCCAGCACGGACAGCACGATCTGGCGTTCCAGTTCGCGCATATTTTCCTCGCCGACTTCCGCTTCGCGCTCCTCGTAATGGGCGTGAATATCATCGGTGAGTTCGCGCTTGAGCGCGGTGCGATCCAGCTGGGAGGGCCCGCCAATCTCATCAAGGTATTCCTCCGCGGTGAATCCGGGAGTGTAGTAGCCCTTGAGGTCCGTCCACAGTGCGGAAAGATCCCACGCTTCCTCATTATCATCGGCGGTGTGGGCGCTGACCACGTCATCCACCACGAAGTCGAGGAAGCCCTGCACCATGGACTCCATATTTTCGCCCTCGAGGATGGAACGCCGCTCGGTGTACACCACGGTACGCTGGTCGTTCATCACGTCGTCGTACTTGAGGACGTTCTTCCGCATTTCCGCGTTCCGCGCCTCATTTTCGGTTTGCGCCCGCGAAACGTTCTTCGACATCTGCTTGGTTTCGATCGGAGCATCGTCGTCCATGGCGTAGCTGAGCATCCGCCCGGCCATGCCCTGGCCCCATAGGCGCAGCAGGTCATCTTCCAGCGAGAGGTAGAAGCGGGATTCGCCCGGGTCACCCTGGCGGCCGCTACGCCCGCGCAGCTGGTTATCGATACGCCGGGATTCGTGGCGCTCCGAACCGAGCACGTACAGACCGCCCAATTCGGCCACTTCTTCGTGTTCGGCCTTGACGGCTTCCTGCTGGCGCGCCAGCTCTTCGGGCCAGGCCGCTTCGTATTCTTCCGGGGTTTCTTCCGGGTCCAGGCCGCGTGCCGCCAGCGCATCCACCGCGCGATGTTCGGGGTTGCCGCCCAGCATAATGTCAGTACCGCGGCCGGCCATATTGGTGGCCACCGTAACCGCGCCCTTACGCCCGGCCTCCGCAACCACGCGCGCTTCCCGCTCGTGCTGCTTCGCGTTGAGAACCTGATGCTCGATGCCTTCACGTGCGAGCAAATCGGAGAGCTCTTCGGAAGCTTCCACCGAGGCGGTACCCACCAGCACCGGCTGGCCCTTTTCGTGGCGCTCCACAATATCTTCCACAACCGCGCGCAGCTTGGCGGCGCGGGTGGGATAAATAAGATCCTGTTCGTCCTTGCGGATCATCGGCTTATTCGTGGGGATGGGAACGACGCCGAGCTTATACGTCGAGGCAAATTCCTCAGCTTCGGTTTCCGCCGTACCCGTCATGCCGGAGAGCTTGTTGTACAAGCGGAAGTAGTTCTGGAGGGTGATCGTGGCCAGAGTCTGGTTCTCCGCCTTGATCTCCACACCTTCCTTGGCTTCAATCGCCTGGTGCATGCCTTCGTTATAGCGCCGCCCGGGCAGCACGCGCCCGGTGTGTTCGTCCACGATGAGCACTTCGCCGTTGAGCACCACGTAATCGCGGTCCCGCTCGAAAAGCTCCTTGGCCTTAATTGCATTATTCAGGTAGCCGATGAGTGGAGTATTGAGGGATTCGTAGAGGTTATCGATACCCAGGGCATCTTCCACCTTGTCAATTCCCGCTTCGAGCACACCCACGGTGCGCTTCTTCTCATCCACTTCGTAATCGGTATCCCGGCGCATACGCAGCACCAAGCGCGCAAATTCGCGATACCACTTATTCGCATCGCCTTCCGCCGGCCCGGAAATAATGAGCGGGGTACGCGCTTCGTCAATAAGAATGGAATCAACTTCGTCAACGATAACGAAATTATGCCCGCGCTGCACCAGCTCACTGGTCCGCCACGCCATATTGTCACGCAGGTAATCGAAACCAAATTCATTATTGGTTCCGTAAGTAATATCCGCATTGTATTGTTCGCGGCGCTGTTCGGGAGTTTGCCCGGTGAGAATACACCCGGTGGTCACCCCGAGGAAGCGGTAGACGCGCCCCATGAGTTCGGACTGGTAGGAAGCCAGGTAATCATTAACCGTGACCACGTGCACGCCCTCACCGGTGAGCGAGTTGAGGTAGGCGGGCATGGTTGCCACCAGCGTTTTACCTTCACCGGTTTTCATTTCGGCAATATTGCCCAGGTGGAGGGCCGCGCCGCCCATCACCTGCACATCATAGGGGCGCTGACCGATGGTCCGCACCGCCGCTTCACGCACCGTGGCAAAAGCTTCGGGAAGGATAGCATCGAGGGTTTCTCCCTCTTTCAGGCGCTCCTTGAAGCTATCGGTTTGCGCGCGCAACTCCTCATCACTCATCGCCGAGATATCACTTTCGAGCGCATTGACCTGCGCGGTGATGTTCTTCAGCTTCTTCAGCGTGCGGCCTTCGCCGGCGCGAAGGATACGATCAATCAAGCGTGCCACTTCGTCGAGCTCCTTACCGTGGGCATACGGATGCAATTGTACGGGGTAGAAGCGCGCCCCGCCGCACCTCTTTCACCATTAGCTTTGCGTTCTTCATTACGCTCAGTTTTTCACCAGCTCGGCAAAGCCGGCCGCCTAGACCGTACGGTCCACCACCGAGCGGGCATATTGCGTTAGAGCTTCCCGTACCGCCGTGTTCTCCAGGTCAGCGATAGCCGCCACGGCCCGCGCCGCCCATTCCTCGGCGAGCGCCCGGGTTTCTTCCATAACCGAATGATTCCGCAAAGCTTCGAGCACGGTATCAAGGCGCTGCCCGGCAAGCTCTCCGCGGTCCAATTCCGCCAAGATCGCTCGGCCGTCGTCGTCCAATACCCCCGCGGCGGCGCGTTCCCGCAACAAAATAGTGGGCATGGTATCCACCGATTCGCGCAGGTCCGTGCCCTGTTCTTTACCGGTTTCTTCGGAAACAACATCGATATAGTCATCGGCGATCTGGAAGGCGATCCCCACGTTTTCGCCAAATTCTTGCACCCGAGCAGCAACTGGGGCGTACTCGGCCTCCCGGTTCCCGGCCGCGGCAAAAACGCCTTCACGTGCTGAGGCGGCAATAAGCGACCCGGTTTTCCCGGCAAGAACCTCCAGGTAGTGCGCCCGTGGGGACACTCCGTGCGTGCGCCCCACGGTTTCCAGCAGCTGTCCGGTGCACAGGCGCCGGAAGGTTTCGGCGTAATCCTTAACCGCCCGCGCTCCCAGGTCCGCCATCATGGACGAAGCGCGCGAAAATAGAATATCTCCGGCCATAATCGCCGCGGAATTACCGTAATTGCGATGCGCGGCCGGAACCCCGCGCCGCAGCGGAGCTTCATCCATAACGTCATCGTGGTAAAGCGAGGCCAGATGCGTGAGCTCCATTGCCACCGCCACGTGCTCGACCCGCTCGGATTCCGGCTCCGGGCCCAGATACCCGCAGAGCAACGCCAAGGCCGGCCGCATCCGCTTTCCGCCCGCCTCGGCAAGATACGTGGTGATCGGGTCCACGCGCAGGTCACCAAAATGCGTGGCCGCGTCCAGCTTTTTTTCGACGACGCCGAGCCGCTCCCCCACGCGGGTGAGTAGCTCTTCGACAGTCAGGTCTTTCACGATAGCCAATCCTAGCTTTCCGATGGTGCGCCGGCCCGCGGCCCGGTGCCTCAGTGCGCCGCCGGCAGGGTAGCGCGGTGCAGCGCAACGATCCCGTTGCACATATTACGGTATTCAACGTCGCGCCACCCGGCTTCGTGCAGCCAGCCGGCCAGAGTGCGTTGATCAGGCCAGTCAATAATCGACTCCATGAGATAGGCATAGGCCGGACCATCCGAGGAGGCCAGGGCCGCCACCCGCGGGAGCACGTGGCGCAGATAGCCGTGATAGAGGGCGCGGAAAGGCGCGCAGGACGGCGTGGAAAATTCCGCAATAACCACGTGCCCGCCCGGGCGCGTCACGCGAGCCATTTCTTCAAGGGCGCGCTGGGGATCGTGAATATTACGGAGGCCGTAGGAAATAGTCACGGCGTCGAACGTATTATCCGCGAAGGGAAGATCGCAGGCATCGGCCTGCACAAAACGCAGATCAGGATGGCGCAGGCGCGCAACCTCGAGCATCCCATCCGAAAAATCGGCGCCCACCACACGCGCCCCCACCCGGGCAAAATGCTCGGTGGAGGTACCGGTTCCGCAGGCCAGGTCGAGGATCTCCATCCCCTCCTCAATACGCAGAGCTTCGGTGACGTAGCGGCGCCACAACCGCACCTGCCCGAAACTGAGGAGGTCATTGCTCAGGTCGTAGCGCGGGGCGACCTGGTCGAACATCCCAGCGACGGCGCGCGGATCTTTGCTGAGTTGTGCACGTGCAGACATGCCCTCTATTCAACCAGCTTGGGCGTATTTGGCAAGAGTAGAATCCCGGCCGGGTGTACATCCGCGGGAAATACCCGGCTTCGACGGACGCCCCGAGGGACTTCAAACCGGCCATTTTCCGTCAGGTCGGGACTAGACTGAAAAAGAAGTCACGAATCGAGGAGTCGTTATGTCCCTGCCCACGCCCATGCCAGCGATGACCCCGCCTCTGCTGGCCGATGTGCGCCGCGATTTTGGCGCCCGTACCTGGATTGTGGCTCTGTTGAGCCCCGTGATCGCGGTGGTGGTCACCTTCCTTATCACGCTTTTCTTCGCCTGGCTCGGCTTGCGCGGCATGAGCGGTCTCGATATGGGCGGGGTGAACCTCGCCGAAGTACTCACCGCCCCGAAGTGGGCGGCCCTTACTTTGCTGCTAGCCCTGGGCGGCACCGCGCGAGTAGTGGCGGAACCGAGTCTTTTTGATATGAGTTTCTTCGTTCCGGCTCTCACCCTCACCCTCCTCATCGGTCTCATCATCTACTTCCTCAACCAGTGGGTGGGCCGGGGCAAGCGAAATTCCACCCTGCTGGTGTGGATTCCGGCCTGGGTATCGGCCGGGGTACTGGCGGCAATCGGCGCCGGGCTGGCCGCGTTCATGCGGGTGGATCTGAGCCCGGGCGGTGCCTTCATGGGCCAACCGATTCCGCCGCTTGCTTTACAGGCCAGCCCCCTTTTCACGGCGCTCACCTGCCTCCCGCTCGGACTTTTCGCCGCGGGCTTCGGGCGCATGACCACGGTGAAATCCACCCCGCGTAACCGTTTCACCCTCACGGCTGCGTCCTCTATTCCCACCTACGCGCACGCGGTACGCCTAGCCTTCACCGCTTTTATCCTGGTGAGCTGCATTTCCGCTCTCGCTTTTGGAATTGACCTCATGGTCCGCCAGGACGCGAGTATCGAGTGGCTCCTCGTGGCCTTCCCCTTCTTCCTCACCACCGGAGTTGTGACCATGTTCGGGGCGGTGGGTGCCTCCTTCGCTGCGATGTATGATGCCACCGGCTTGGGAATGGGCCCGAATGCCCAGGGTGATACCACGCTGCTGCTCTGGGAACACCTGGCTACCGTGCCCGCCATCATCGCGCTCATCTCCATGATTCTCGCTCTGGTGTGGACGGCCTACCGCTGGGGCCGTTCACGTGATCCGCGCATGGAATTCGGGGCTATTGCCTGGACGGTGATGCCTTTCGGATTCGGGGCAACCACCGCGGTTATCTGGGGTATCGCCCGCGGTTCAGCCAAGATGACCGCGCAGGGAATGGAACTGGCCAGTGCCAGTTACGACCTGCACTGGTACCTCATTTTCATCGGGATCGGCCTGGGCCTCGTGGTGGAAGCTTTCTCGCGATTGTTCCGCACCCTCCCGCCCGAAACGATGGCGACGGGGTACCTCACCCCGCACGCCTCGGATATCCCACATCATCCTTCCGTGCCCGGAGCCCCGGGCGGCGTGGCTTTACACCCGGAGTATCCCGCGTAATCCCTCGCGGTTAGGGTGATGCGCTCAGGATGTTTCTCTCGATAGAATAAGCGGCCGTGGCAACTGTTACTGATTGGCTCGAAGGTGCGCGCGTTCGCACCCTTCCCGCAAGTGTCTCCCCGGTGATCGCCGGGGCTGGAATCGCGCTGTGGGAGGGGACGCTATACGGCCCTATTCTTGCCTTGGCTTTCGTTCTCGCTCTGCTCTTGCAGATCGGCGTGAATTTTGCGAACGACTATTCCGACGGGATTCGCGGCACTGACGATCACCGTACCGGTCCACCCCGCCTCACGGGTGGCGGAACAGTGCGCCCGGGCGTGGTACTCGCGGTGGCCCTCACCTGCTTCGCCCTCGCGGCTCTCGTGGGTCTCATCATTATCGCCTGGTGCGGGAAATGGTGGCTTATCGGAGTGGGCGTGGCAGCACTGCTGGCTGCCTGGTTCTATACCGGCGGGCGCCACCCCTACGGCTACATGGGACTGGGCGAAGTTTTTGTTTTCATTTTCTTCGGTTTGGTAGCTACCTGCGGCACCGTCTATATCCAGGGCGGCACGGTGCCCTGGCAAGCCTGGGTTGCCGCAAGCGCCGTTGGCCTCATCGCCTGCTCTATTCTTATGGCTAATAATATTCGCGATATTCCCACCGACGCTGTTACCGGGAAACATACTCTCGCGGTGCGCTTGGGCGATACCTGGGCACGGCGCCTCTATGTTGCAATGCTCGCGGTGGCCATGGGATGCGGCGTCGTGCTGGCATTCACGCCGAGCACCCACCAGGCGTCCCTCCTTCTCTATCTCCCCGCCTTCGCTATTGCTTTCCGCAATAGCTGGCGGATGCTCAGCCGCGGACCGTCCCGCGCGCAGGGGCGCGCTCTTATCCCGGTGCTGAAAACCACGGGCATTACCGAGCTCGCTTTCGCGCTGGCGGTCCTGGTATCTTTCTGGGCCAGTTCGCTCTTGGTCTAGGCAGCTGTAGCCCCCGGTGCGAACGACTAAGATGGTGGTATGGCCCGAGTAATTATGGCACTTTTTGCCGTCAGCATCTGGATTTACGGCATCATTGACGTCATCCGCACGGACACCACCCGCATGCCGGGCCGGCTGCGTAAGCCGGCGTGGCTCGCCCTCACGGTTCTGGTGCCGGTTTTCGGGTCGCTGCTGTGGATCGCTTTTTCTTTCCCGGTCAAATTCCCGCAGCAAAATATCTCGCTCGGTTCTTTTGGGCGGGGTCGTTCCTCGTCACAGCGGCGCCGTCGCCCCGTTGCACCCGACGACGATCCGGATTTCCTGTCCCGTTTGGACGCGGAAAACCGTTTCCGCGAATGGGAACGGCAACAGCGTGAGAACGACGCCGCATCGGACTCCCCCGCCACGGGTGAAGCACACGGAACAAACAGCCCCGAAGCAAGCGGAAAGCACCCGGATAATCCCGATGATTCCGAGGGAACGCAACCCACGCAGCCCGCGCAGAATTAGTCTTCCTGCGGAAAACCGCGAGCCGAGTGACCTCGGGGGCTTCTAGCCGCCGTAGTTACCACGCCGGCCCCGGCTAATATCCCTAGTCTCCACGGTTTTCGTCAGCCGCGGAGATCCCCGGGGTAATATCACGTGCCCGGGCCAGGAGCTCGGCCGCGGGTTCAGCATAATCCACCGCCACCAGGCTGGTGCCCTGGAACGTCAGCGAAGTCACCGAACACAGTGCGCACTGGCGCCGGCGCGGGTCGTGGGCGAGGGAGCGCCCCTCCACGAAGGAACGCAGCGTCCAAATCGGAAGTTGGTGGGAAACAAGGACCGCTTCACCGCCGCGTGCTACTGCCAATCCCTTACGTACCGCATTCGTCATACGTGCGGCAATATCCGTATACGGCTCACCCCAGGAGGGGCGGAAAGGATTGATGTACCACGGCCAGAATTTCGGAGAGGCTAGGATCCAGCGATTCCGGTTGACGTTAATACCCTCGAAATTATTGCCCGCTTCGATGAGATTGGCATCGGTGCCAACCTCAAGGTCGAAGAGCTGCGCGGTAGGTGTGGCAGTCTCAATGGCCCGTTCTAGCGGAGAGGATACCACCGCGCGCACGTCACGCCCGCGGAAGAAATTCCGAACACTGCCGGCCATCTCCCGGCCCAGATCGGTGAGGTGAAAACCGGGTTGGCGACCGTAAAGTTCGCCACTGGGGTTATCCACCTCTCCGTGGCGGACCAGGTGAACAACTGTTACGTCAATCATGATGCCAGTCTACGGCACCGGGAGCTGCCGGCCGGACGAAGCTAGGTTCCTTGGGAAGCTCGCTCCGACCGGCGTGCCCGAGCGTCTACCAAATATCGGCGGGGTTGCCCACCAGGCGGGCACACAGCTCGCCCATCTTGAGGAAGTCATCGTGACCGAGTTTGTCCACGAGGTGAGCGCGAACCGAAATGACGTGGGTAACGGCCGCCTTCTCCAGCAGTGCGAAACCAGCGTCGGTGAGAGTGCAATCCACCCCGCGCCGGTCATGCGCGTTGGCGGAACGGGCTACCAGCCCGCGCGCCTCCAGGCGGCGGACGGTGTGGGTGAGCCGCGAGCGAGAATGTACCATCACGTCGGCGAGAGTCGACATCCGCATGCAGCGATTTTCCGCCTCAGAGAGACGGGCGAGAACGTCATATTCGTTCAATGACAGATTGTAATTGACCATGAGTGCGTGGTTGAGCGCCTCTGCGGTCATAGCTGTCGCGCGCAGATACGCGCGCCAGGCAAACTGTTCCTCTTCAGAAAGCCAGCGAACTTCCGCGGCCATGAGATTCTTCCCTTCGTCAGGCACGATGTCACTTCGTGACATTAACGGCAACTCACACGGGACGTGCGAGTCTTCATTACGTCGTTGCGCCCGCGCCGGACGCAACGCACCCGGCTCCCACCGGATGAACTACGACGCCACTCCTCCTCATTTTCCCACGTTGGGATGCCGGGGTGAAGGGGCCCTAAGTGGTGCTGTTTCGCGGTACCGCGCGCGGCACGCCCGTGCCTGGCGAAGCGCCGTCAACCACAGCATCAGGTGAAGTATACCTTTACACGAACATAACTCAGAGTTACATTCTCTTTTTAGGAAGGATACCCTTACTTCAGTAGTATTATAGATAAGTATTTTTGCCCGAATTGTCAAGGTTTACCCGGGGAATGCCCGCCATACATGTGAGCACTTTCACTTTTCTATTTCTTTCGGCACCGCCGCACCAAAACAAAAAGGCCCGGACATCCAGGCCCTTCCGCACGCGGGGAACTACTTCTTGTTCCGACGCTGGTGGCGAGTTTTACGCAGCAGCTTACGATGCTTTTTCTTCGACATACGCTTGCGGCGCTTCTTAATAACGGAACCCACAGGCACCTCCAAAACTAGATCGCGGGGAATCGCCCCGATGGAACATCACAGTATCTTACCGGCCCGCGCCCGCCTATGCGTAGCGCGTGAATCAGAACACGGTTAAATTCACAACCGCTCCGGGCCTGCCACCGTTTCGGGCGACGACGCGCATCGGCCGTGCGGCGGCACTATTCCCCGACCGCGCGCTGTTGCGGGACGCTATTTCCAGACAGAAGTGCTTCGACAGCACTGGCGGGTACCCGGTAGGAGCTTCCCACCCGTACGGCCGGCAGATCACCGGCGTGAACCATGCGATAGACGGTCATCTTCGAGACACGCGTCAATTCAGCCACTTCCGCGACGGTGTAAAACTGCGGAGACGAAGGCATTTGCATCTGGTTCATCCCATCATCCTGGAGTAATTTTTTGCCACATCGGCAACAGCTACAGCAAGGATATCCCATATTCTCAGCATTCACAGCATTTTCTGCATGTTATGTGCCGCTTTTCCGTGATGTATGAGGCAGGGGAATATACTACGGAACAGGTACGCGGCGTTTTCCCTGGCCGCAACCGCTAGCTCGAGGACCCGGAGGACGCCCATGTCAGCACACCCTGAGGTGGCATCCGCACGCCTGAGCTGGCGTGATCGTTTAGCAGCCGTGAGTGGGCGCGTGGACCGGGTGGCGCGGGACCGGCCGGCTCGTTTAGCCCTGCTGATCTTCGCGCTTATTATTTTGTTTCTCACCGCCGCGCTGTCCTTACCCTTGGCCACTACCACGGGGAAGAGCGCTCCTTTTATTGATGCGCTCTTTACCGCGACGTCCTCCGTATGTGTAACAGGTTTGGTGACGGTTGATACCGCGACGTACTGGTCGGTGTGGGGCCAGCTTTTTATTTCCTTCGGGCTGATTGTGGGCGGCTTGGGCGTCATGACACTCGCCTCGATTCTGGGACGAGCGGTTTCCCGGCACGTAGGGCTCACCCAACGCATGCTCACCGCGGAGGAGAATCAATCGAGCCTGGGCGAAGTGGGGAGGCTGCTGCGCGCGGTCATTATTGTGGCATCGACGGCGCAGGCCATTTTGTTCTTGGCCCTCCTCCCCTTCTTTTTGCGCAATGGCGAGGCTCTACTTCACGCTCTTTCGCATTCCTATTTCATGGCGGTCTCCATCTTTAATAATGGCGGCTTCGTGATTATGCCCGAGGGTGTGAGCCCGTACGTGGGGCAGTGGGCGCTGACAATCCCGATTATTTTGGGGACTGTGGCCGGGGCAATTGGCTTCCCGGTGGTTTTGGATATGTGGCGTAATCGTGCCCGGCCGCGCAAATGGTCAGTGACCACGAAAATTACGCTGGTGACCTATATCAGCCTGGCGGTGCTCGGCGCGGTTTTCCTGGCGGTGCTGGAATGGAATAACCCGAATACCCTGGGTAATTTGGCGGTGGCCGATAAGATCAACGCCGCGCTCACGCTGTCGGTGGATGCGCGTTCCACGGGCTTGACCACGATTGATGTGGGTGCCATGGGTGAAACGTCCTGGATTCTCCTTGATTCGCTCATGTTTATCGGTGGGGGTTCAGCTTCTGCGGCGGGCGGTATTAAGGTAACGACTTTCGCGGTACTTTTGTTGGCCATTCGCGCTGAGGCGCGCGGTGACCGCGATACCGAGGCTTTCGGTAAGCGTATCCCTGCCGAGGTGTTGCGCTTGGCTATTGCGGCGACTTTCGCCGGCGGGATTATGGTGGTGACCGGTTCGGTGGCACTGCTTCAGCTGACGAATTTCACTTTTTCCGAGATCCTGGTTGAGGTAATTTCCGCTTTCGCTACCTGTGGTTTGAGCACGGGGATTACCGGGGCGTTGCCGGCCAGTGCGAAGTTCGTGCTGGTGTTGCTCATGTTCTTTGGACGCACGGGCACGATGACGCTCGCGGCCGCTTTGGCGCTGCGGTCACGACGCCGCACCATCCGACTGCCCGAAGAGCGGCCGATTATCGGCTAAGCGGGCAGGTGCCCCATCCCGGGGTTTACCTGCGCGAGCTGCGGCGCTTGGTGCCGGCTGAGCCGCCGTCGTTCCTAAAAATGCTGCGCAAAGAGGAAAGGAACAACAGTACCGCAACCACGATGGCCGGGGCGATAGCGTTCGGGGTTGCCGGTGGGAAAATATGGTTGAGGAGAGTCACCGTGAGAAAAGCGACTCCGCCGCCAAACGCGGCCACCACCAGCGCCTTAATAACGCCCACCGCGAGCGCGCGCCAGTCCTTCATACCATCCCCTGCCTACCCGGGCCGATAACCGGCGACTGCCTTTATCCTAAGGCGTCCACCCCGCCTGTTACGAGTGCTCCTCCTATCAGGAGTGCTCATGCTTCGAACGCTCCTCCTCAGCATCGAGATCTTTCACCGTATAGAAAAGGCCAGCGCCGATCACCACAGCGTAAAGCTGGAGCGCATGGATTGTTGGATTAGTTATGCCCTCCTCCAGTTCCGCAACCGCCTCCTCATCCAGGCACATTCGCCGCGCCACAATTTCTTGAGTAAGACCTTTATTCACGCGTATAGCGGTGAGCTCCCGCAGCATCTGCCGCCTTCGATGGGCCTGCTGACGAGACCTTTCACGTATCACGGAAAGCCTATCCATGATGACCTGCCTTTCTTTGATAACGATTGAGTGCGTTTACGCAGGATTTCTGCATGAATCCATGGTCGCACGGGCTTACGACATGAATTTTGGCGCGGAGCGTTAGACTACGAGCCAGAGATATTGTGACCGGAGAAAGGGCGGCTATGCCGGATACGCGCGACGAACAAGCCATCCTCGTGGTGGGACTGGGGCGTTTTTCGACCGCCATCGCTACCACGCTCGATGATTTGGGGCGTGACGTGCTCGTCGTCGAAAAGAATCCCGATACCGCGCAGCGGTGGAGCCATCGCTTGCGGGTGGTGGAAGGGGACGCCACCAGTATGGAGGTGCTCGACCAGGTGGGCGCCGGGGATTTCACCGTGGCCGTGGTGGGCGTGGGAACCTCACTGGAGGCTTCCGTGCTGGTGACCGCAAACCTGGTTGATCTGGGGATTCCGCAGATTTGGGCGAAAGCGGTTTCGCGTGCGCACGGCCGTATTTTGCGGCGCATCGGCGCTCACCACGTGATTTATCCGGAGTACGACGCCGGTACGCGCGTAGCCCATATGGTCTCGGGCAGAATGCTCGACTATATCGAGATGGAGGACGGCTTCTCCATCGTGAAAATGCGGCCGCCGCGGGAAATTCGCGGTTTCACCATCGCGAAATCACGTATCCGTGAGCGTTTCGGGGTGCGGATTATCGGAGTGAAGGCCCCGAACCAGCCCTTTGAATACGCCACCGAAGACACCCTCATCGGGGCAGATGACACGATTATTGTGTCCGGAGATACCGAGTTGCTGGAGGAGTTCGCTAACCGACAAGGGTGGATCCCTGCGGTGGGTTCGGCGCGGTAGCGGGTTCGGCTCGGTAGCAATTCGGTAGCGACTTTTAGTTCACGATTTTTATGTCGTAGGCCCCCTCTAGGATGATGGCATGGCAAAACAACCGGCAACCGTGTACGAATGCAGCGAGTGCGGGTGGTCCACCGGCAAATGGATGGGCCGCTGCGCGCGGTGCGGCTCGTGGGGCACGCTTGATCAACACAGTCCGGCCGCGCCCTCCGCGGCTCCGGCCGCTTTAGCGCCCACCTCACCGGCGCAACCCATCACCTCGGTGCCGGCTACCGCCGCGCGGAAAATTCCCACCGGGGTATCCGAATTGGATCGGGTGCTGGGCGGCGGTTTAGTTCCCGGCGCGGTAATTTTGCTTGCCGGGGAACCGGGGGTGGGCAAATCTACCCTGCTCTTGGATGTGGCGGCGAAGGCCGCGCGGGCCGCGGCACGTTCGGGGCGGGCGCCGGTTCTCTATATTTCCGGGGAGGAATCGGCCTCCCAAGTGCGCTTACGCGGGGAACGCATCGGTGCGATGGATGAGCATCTGCTCCTCGCCTCGGAAAGCGATATCGGGCGGGCTCTCGGGCATATTGAAAATGCCCGGCCCTCCCTCCTGATTGTGGATTCGGTGCAGACCTTAGCCGATGCTGAGGTAGCTGGAACAGCCGGCGGGCCGGCGCAGGTGCGGGCCGTTACCGCGGCGCTCGTGAGCGTGGCCAAAACGCACGGCCTGCCTGTGGTGTTGGTCGGGCACGTCACGAAAGATGGTTCCATTGCCGGGCCGCGCGTTCTGGAACACCTGGTTGATGTGGTCTGCCAATTTGAGGGGGATAAACACTCGCGGCTGCGTTTGGTGCGCGCGGTGAAGAATCGGTACGGGGCTACCGATGAGGTGGGGTGTTTTGAGCTCACCGAAAGCGGGATTGTGGGGCTTCCCGATCCGTCCGGGTTGTTCCTCTCCGCCCGGGATCACACGGTTCCAGGCACCTGCGTATCCATGACTCTCGAAGGGCGGCGGCCCATGCCGGTGGAAGTCCAGGGCTTGGTGGTTCCTTCTTCCGGGCGGCCGCAGCGCACCAATTCCGGAGTGCTTTCTGCCCGGGTTGCCATGATGGTCGCGGTGCTGCAATCACGCCTGGGTTTGAGTTTGGATCAAAAAGATATTTTTGTATCCACGGTGGGTGGGGCTCAGGCCGGTGAACCGGCCGCGGATGCCGCAATTGCTTTAGCGCTGGCCTCGGCCTACGTGGATCTGCCGCTCGCTCCCGGGGTGATCGCCATCGGGGAAGTTGCCCTCACCGGGGAGCTTCGCCCGGTCACCGGGCTCCCCCAGCGCCTCAACGAAGCCGCCCGGCTCGGCTTCACCCTCGCCATTGTTCCCGAACGTACCGATAGCTCGAAACTACCCGAGGGGATTCGGGTGCAGCGCTGCGCGGATATTCGAGGGGCTCTGGAGGCGGTGCTACCCACCGGTTAGGCCTACAAGGCTGTGCGTAGATGGCGTAAGCGCAGGAAGAAGGTGGTCTATACGCGGCGGAATCCGGCTAATTCGCCGCTTCAGATTCCCCCTCCGGTGCAGGAGTCTCCGCTCCTTCTCCACCGCCAGATTCCGGGGCGGGAACTGCTTCTTGGTTCTCACCTTCCGCGCCGTTCGCAGCGGGACTAGCATCCGGGCCGGAAGCCGGGCTGGCATCGGGGCTCGCTTCGGCACCGGCCTCATCATTGGGGCGGGCGGGTTGCGCACCGCCTCCTGTAATCAGCTCAAAAACCGCGGTAGCGGGAGAAGCTGCGCCGTCGGCAAAAATAGCTTCCGCTTTGTACGTTCCCGGCGTGGATAGCGAACCCGAACTGCCGCACCCGACTCCCTCGTTCCCGCCCGGCCACGTCACCGTGGTCACGGCATCCATCCCACGATCCAGCAGCAAGCGCCGGTGTTCCTGCCCTGCCTGGCAGGCCGCGGTATTCGCCACCTGATGCCCACCGGAAGTAATCGACACATTGAGATTGCCCCACCCAGCATCCACATAACACGGATTCGTAGTCGACTTATTCGTCAGCTCCACGGAGAAAGACACCGGCGCTCCCGCACCACGTTCATTATTCGTCACCCGCATCCGCAGCATATCCGGAGTGCAGGCCACCGGCTCATAAAAAGCCGTCGGGACCGCAGCCTGGGCTTCCGCGTGTTCCTGGGAGCGCGAGGCCGCAAACTTAAAGGTCACCACCGCGCCAATCACTATCGCGAGCGCGGCAAAAATCCACAGCCAATGCTTCGGTTCCAAACGGACGAGAATTGTCGTCTTTTCCCGGGCCTGCCTCTGCTTACGCGGGCTGGCCGGCACCGCCGCGCGGCGCCGCCGGGTAGGTGCCGGACGTTCCCGGCTGGTGCGCTGGCCAGCGCGCCTCTGCCCGGCGCGTTCCCGGGTCGTGCGCTCCCGGGGAGTACGTTCCCGCGAGCTACGCTCCCGAATTTCCCGCTCCCGGCTTACGTGCTCCCGTGGGTTTCGTTGCTTTCGGCTGGCACGCTGCTGCGCTGGTCCTTGGTGACCGCCGCGCACCTGGGCGGTACGTGATTCACCGGCGCGCTGCCGAACTGGCGGACGATCCGCCCGGTTGCTGCGCTGCCCACGTTCCGAAGCTGCCGAAGGTGCTGCGCGCCGCTCCGAACCGCGCTCTTTTCCGCGAACCGGGCGTTCAAGCTGGCTTTCCCCGCGCTTCATGCGCGCGGCTCGCCCAACCTGATCCTCGCGCCGCTCGCGGCCACGCCGCGGCGCACCACCCGTAGGCCGCTTCTGCGCGCGGCGCTCTCCGCCCGTTTCTTTCACGGATCCACGGTACCAAAACGTGCATAATCCCCGCGTTTCCGGCACACTACAGATAATGCTCAAGAATCTTTTATCGTGGTACGACGGCGCAGCGCGGCCACTACCGTGGCGCGCGCCCGGCACCTCCCCGTGGGCGATTCTCGTATGCGAAGTGATGAGCCAACAAACCCCCGTCTCCCGGGTGGAACCCGCCTGGCGAGCCTGGCTAGAACGCTGGCCCGCCCCCGCCGACCTGGCCACAGCCGCACCCGCTGATGTTCTTATCATGTGGGGGCGGCTCGGTTACCCGCGCCGAGCCCTACGCCTGCGTGAATGCGCCATCGCCCTGGTGGAAGGGCACGGCGGCCAGGTCCCGCGCACCCGCGAGGAACTCCTCGCCCTGCCCGGCATCGGCCCCTACACAGCGGACGCCCTCCTCGCCTTCGCATTCCAGCAGCGCTCAGTTGTGCTCGATACGAATATTCGCCGGGTGCTCGCGAGAGTGTACGACGGCGTTGCTCTGCCACCCGCCCATCAAACAATCCGGGAACGTACCCGAGCCGATGCACTTGTTCCCGCGGATGGTCCGAGCGCGGCACGCTGGAACGCCGCTCTGATGGAGCTGGGTGCGCTGGTGTGTACGGCGCGTGAACCGGCCTGTTCGGGGTGCCCGCTGCGCGCGGAATGCCGCTGGGTAGCCGCCGGGAAACCACAAAATGCCGCCCCGCGCACCACCCAGAAATTCACCGGGACCCAGCGGGAAGCACGCGGAAAAATCATGGCGGTTTTACGCGCACGGCGCGAAGGGTGCTCCCGCCCGGACTTACTGCGGGCTAGCCACCTGAGCGAAGAGCGATTCGCTCCCGCCCTCGCCTCCCTCCTCGAGGACGGCCTCGCCCAGGAAAGCGAAGGCCGCTACCGCCTACCTATCGCTGAGAGCGCGGCCACCGGAGTGGCTGGGGTCGGAGGTGCCACCGGAGCGATCCAGAACCTCAGCTAAAAATACTGCGGTATCCGCGATGACGCGGTCAGCTTCGGGAAGGAGCCGCACCCGCTGGAGAAAAGCGTGCATCACCCCGGGGACGACCTCCAGATGCGTTGGCACCCCGCTTGTTCTGAGATGTGCGGCGAGGGCCTGGGTATCGGCCACCAGTGGATCACAGTCCCCCACCGCAAGAAAAACGGGCGGGCACCCGTGCAACTCGGTGCGCAGCAGCGCGGTATCCGGGGCCGTGGCCCGCTCGGTGGGCGAAGAAAAGTAGAGGGAGTCATAGTAGGCACGATCCGCGGGACTCATCCCATCGGCGGTGCTTGTGCTATCCGGCGAGGCGGTGTCCACGACGGCCGCGGGCATGCCATATTCACCGTAGTACAAAACGAGCGCGGCTATTCGCTCAGCCGCCAGCCTCCGGGCCGCGGTCCGGGACGTATTCGTGCCCACTGTATCCGCGCGATCCGTTCTTTCGCCGGCTCCGTCCTCGCCCGCCCGCCGCGCTACCCGCCACCAGGTTCCCAGGCTCAAGGTTGCCCCGCAAGAATCCCCCGCCAGCACGATAGGACACTCGGGATATCGCCGCGCCAGCTCTATGACCGCATCCTCACATTCCTCAGATATGCGCGGGTAACGCGCTCCGGGCGCCAGAGTGTAGTCCACGCTCATGACAGCGTAACCGGTGGTAGCGGCAAGTTCGCGGGTGAGGCGGTCATGGGTGGCCGGGCTGCCCACGCAATAGCTCCCGCCGTGTAGATACACGATAATGGGCCGGGTGGCGCCCGCCGCGAACTGCGCCGTCGTACCTATTTTTACGGGCGAAAGCGCACCGCATTCCGCAGGCCAGGTAGCCTGACCGGGCGAATAGACCCGCACCGGAACAGCGCCGTGCCGGGTTGGGAGCGTAGCCGCGCGCCACGCAATGTCCGGGCCGCCCTCATTCCACCAGCGGTGCTCGGCTTCGTAGCGCGCCTGCATCGCGGCGGGTTCCCCGTGCCCGCAATGCGGGAGAGCCAGCCGCGCATCTTGCGCCAGAGCCGCACGCATCGCGGCGGATAATCTCACGTCCGAGCTAGCCATAAGGTCATCATAAAGGCAGCTCCCACCCCGGTACGATAAAGGAATGCCCTGTATCCCCGCGCTGCTCGCCGTGCCGAGCCCGCTTTCCGCCGTTCTCACCGATTCCACGCTCCTCACCAGCACCACCTTCACGCCCGTGCCCGATGCGGTCGGCGGGCAGCTGTGGCTTTCCGCCCTCCTGGCGGCGCTCCCACTCCTGGTGTTCTTCGTGCTCCTGGGAGTATTCTCCATCTCCACCCACTGGTGCTCCCTTATTTCCCTCGGCCTGGCATTGATCATTGCCGTCACCGGTTTCGGGATGCCAGTTGATCTGGCAGGGCTCTCCGCACTCCAAGGAGCGGCATTCGGGCTCTTCCCCATTTGCTACATCGTCATTATGGCTGTCTGGCTGTATAACCTCACCGAAAGCTCGGGGCGCAGCAAAGACGTCCAAGCGGTTTTCGCGGCGCTGGGGCGCGGGGATATGCGAGTGCAAACCATCCTCATCGGTTTTATTTTCTGCGGCCTCATTGAAGGGCTGGCCGGTTTTGGCGCGCCGGTAGCCATTAGCTGCGCCATGCTACTTGCCATCGGCTTGCCCCCGGTCAAGGCCGCGTTGGCCACCATGGTAGGCAACGGCATCAACGTGGCCCTGGGCGCCATGGGCATCCCTCTCACCACCGTGGCCCGCATGGGAGGGGTTGCCGATCCCATGGACGTAGCCGCGGTAGCCGGGCGTATTATCCCCGTGGTGGCCGTGGGAGTTCCCCTCCTCCTCGTTTTTATCGTGGACGGCAAACGCGGCGTAAAAGACACCTGGCCGGTGGCCCTCACCGCCGGAATCGGCATGGTAGCCGGGCACGTAATCGCCTCGAATTTCATTTCTCACGAACTCATTGCCGTGATCGCCTCCCTCCTCTCCTTCGCACTTACCGCCGTGCTCCTCACCCGCTGGCGCCCGGCCCGCACCCCGGCCAAATTCGCCAGCGCCCCGGCGCGCGAGAAAATCTCCGCCAGCCGGGTTTTCCTGGGCCTGTTCCCCTACCTGCTGGTTGTGGTGGTCCTCGCGGTCACGAAATTATGGCGGGTCACCGTACCGGGAACGGCAAACCCCGCCGGCCCGAGCGGTGCCGGCAGCACCGGCGCCCCGCGCCGTATCGAATTCCTGGCCCAAACCGATATCAGCTTCGGTTGGCCCGGCCTGCACGGGCACCTGGTGGACCAGGCCGGTAACGCCCTTTCTACCACCACCTTTACGTTCAACTGGCTCTCCTCCCCGGGGACGATGCTTTTTCTCACCGGAATGGTGGTCACCGCGGTGTACGCACGGTGTTCCTCCGGCGGGCGTTACCCCTATTCTTTCCGCACCGGCCTGGCCACCCTGGGTGCCACCGTGGCGAACCTGGCCGTGACCGTGGGAACGATTGCCACCATTATGGCCCTCGCCTACGTCATGAATTTCTCCGGTCAAACCCAGGCCATCGGCGCGTTCATTGCCCTGGCCGGCACCGCTTTCGCGGCGCTCTCCGCGTTCCTCGGCTGGATCGGCACCGCGGTGACCGGCTCGGCCACGTCCTCGGCCGCGCTCTTCGGGAACCTGCAAGCCACCGCGGCGGCCGGGGCCGGTATTGACCCGAATCTCCTCCTGGCCGCCAACCAGCTCGGGGGCGGGCTCGGGAAAATCGTTAGCCCGCAAAACCTCGCGATTGCGGCCACCGCGGTACGTGCCCCGGGCAGCGAACCGGAGCTGCTGCGCCGCGGCGCTACCTATTCCCTCGGCTTGCTCGCCGTGCTTACCCTCGTCGTTGTGCTGGCGGCAAGCGGGGTGCTGGGCTTCATCACCGCGTAATGCGGACGCGCGAGCGCTGCGGCTAGCCAGCTTGGGTGCGCTGGCCTACGCTGGAGAGCATGGCTTTTGAACAAATTACCGACGTGGTTGCTTTCCACGCCGAAGGTCCGGTGTGGTCGGAGAGCTGGGGCGGGTTGCGTTTCGTGGATATGCTCGCCGGCGATCTGCTTACCCTGCGTAGCGATGGCGGGGTGGATCGCCTGGCCACCGGCTCAAAAATCGCGGCATTTGTACGCCCGCGCGCGGGCGGAGGTTACGTCGTCGCCACCGAACGCGGCCTGGCTCTGGCCGATACCGCCTCGGCCACCCCGCGCCCGGCCGCAACGCTGTGGAACAGCCCGGCCTACCGCATGAACGAAGGCACCGCGGACCCGTGGGGCTACCTCTACGCCGGTTCCATGCCCTACATCCGCGATGCCACCACCCGCGGCACCGCGCGCCTCTACCGTATTTCACCCACTCTCGAGGTCAGCATAGTTTTGGATACGGTCACCACCTCGAACGGCATCGGTTTTTCGCCTGACTGCACCCGCGCCTATTACATCGACACGTCCACGCGCGCGATTTCTGTTTTTGAGGTCGACGACGCAGGCGGCCTCCACCACCGCAGCGACTTCCACCACGTGGAAGGCGCGAGTCCGGACGGGCTGACCGTGGACAGCGAAGGGAATGTGTGGGTGGCCCTCAACCGGGCCGGAATCATCCGGGTGCTCGATCTGAGCGGCCAGGTCGTGCAGGAGTATCAGCTCCCGGTCACCGGGACCACCGCGGTAACCCTGGGCGGGGAGGACGGCAAGGATGTTTTCGTGACCGTCTCCCGCGAAAATGATGATTCGCGGGGCGCCGGGGCGCTGTGGTGGATGGACGGGCCGGTAGCCGGCCAGCCTACCTTAGCTTTTGCTGGATAACCCCGCCGGTACGCGAAAGCACCGCGCCTTCCTCCACCCGGAGCCGAGCCTGGCGCGCCCGTTGCACAGCACGCAGTGCTTCCCAGGCGCTTTCCTGCCCGAGCAAAACCGCGTCAATCAGCTGATCTTGAGCCTGGGCCACGGCGGTATCCGCCGCGTGGTTAACATCTGCGCGATGGGCAGCAGCGCCGCTGCTCTGAGCGCGGCCCCCTTCAGATTCAACACGGCTAGCAGCAGCGCAGCTGGCCGCGTATAACATGGTGTGGAAAGTGAGTGGGCGGTGGAGTAATTCCAGGCGTTTGGAACCGCAAACTTCCACCAGGGTGTGGAGCACCCGGCTGGGCTGTTCCCCGCGGACCGCGCGCAGCGGGCGCAGGTCCGGATGACCGGTCATAATCCGCGCCAGCGCGAGGGACTCACTAATATCGAGGAGCGCCACGATCTCCGGAATCTCGGAGCTGCTCACGGTAACGACCCGCGGGTGCTTGCGTGCTTCACGCTCCACTAATCCATCCGCGATAAGCGATTCCACCGCGATGCGTGCGGTGGAACGCGCCACCGAATACTCCTCCGCAATCGCGGCTTCGGCCAGGCGCTCCCCCGGCGCGATATTTCCGGAAAGGATGCGTTCGCGCAGGTGGTCGGCCAAATCATCGGCAAGCCGACGAGCCATAAGCGCTCCTTTCCATCGCGGGATCACGAGCGGGTGAGTACCCGCTCTCGCCTTATCCTAGGTAAACTGACTGTCAGTTTCCACTGTGATTTTACGCCATCGCGTGAGCAAGGTGACGGCGGGTGGGCAAGGTCGCCCGCGCGGGTAACTCGCCTCCAGCTGAGGCACCAGAAGGAGGAATCATGGCCGCCACGCGGTTCCCGCCGGGTCCACCCCCGGCCCCGGATTACTACCGCTGGCGCGCCCATGTCTTCCTCGTTGTCTATATCGGCTATGTATTTGCCTATACCACCCGAAATAACCTCAAAGTGGTCTCCGCTCGCTTCGTGGAGGAAGAAGGCTGGTCCCTCTACCAGGTCGGCTTTGTGCTCAGCGCTTTCACCCTCGCTTACGGTGCCGGGAAAATCATTTTCGGAATGGTGGCGGACCGCGTCTCCCTGCGCCGCCTTTTTGGCGGTGCGCTTATTATTTCCGGAATCCTGTGCATCCTCACAGGTATTCCCAGCTCAGCCCGCGCTATCGCAACCCTGACTTTCGCGAACGGGCTGGTGCAATCAGCCCTCGCCCCGGCCGCCCTGGTGCTCCTGGGTGCCTGGTACCCCAATTCTTCGCGCGGTTCGCGAGTGGCGATCTGGAATACTTCCCAGAACCTCGGGGCCGCTCTCCTCCCGCTGCTCGCCGGGGCCTTCACCGGCTGGAGCCTGGCCCGTTTCCATATTTTCCTTATCCCGGGCCTGCTCACTATCGCGGTGGGTATCTGGGCCTACCGCACCGGCGCCGACCGCCCCTGGCGCCAGGGCCTGCCCACCCTCACCATGCTTTTCGGCCCGGCCGGCACCCCGCAACTGAGCACCCGCGCGGATGGCTACTGGCCCACGGTGGTGCGGGCAGTGCTCACCAACCGCTGGATCCTCACGCTCGTGGGCATTAATACCCTGCTCTACTGCATCCGCTTCGGCGTGATCAACTGGGTGGTTATTTTCGCCGCCGCCCACACCGCCGGCCGCACCGGGGAAATCGCGCTCGCGGGCGCGGAGCTGGCCGCAATCCCGGCCTCTTTCGCTTTCGGGGCTTATGCGGCACGCCACCCTAACCGGGCTTCCTCCGCCGCTATGAAATCAATGCTGGCCCTGGCCGTGGCGCTCGCAGCCTGGCCCCACCTGGCTTTTAGCAGTTCTTCGGTGGCTGGGGCACTGTTGCTCGGCGCCCTCATCTACGGGCCCCAGGTGAGTATTAATATGCTCACCCTCTCCCTGGTTCCCGATAATGTGGCGGGCGCAGCCACCGGGGTGGTGGGGGCGGCGGGCTACCTGGCCGGTGAAACCCTCGCGAATTTCCTTATCCCCCACCTGGTGACCGGCTACGGCTGGACGGTGGCCTACACCAGCCTCGCTCTGACCGCCCTCATCTGCGCGGCAGGATACGCAAGTTTGCGCGGCCCGGAAATGCGCAGCCTGCGTTATTAAGAACGACGACGCAGCTAGATGGCTGCCA